>DASXND010000230.1:0-2221 GCA_036495265.1 Dyella sp. | reverse complement strand
GGGTGATATCGATCTCGCATTCGATAGCTTGGAGGACGCGATTGCCGCCGGCTTCACCGTGGTCGATCTGCGTGAACCCGACGAGATAGCGAGGGAACCGTTGGCTGATGTGCCGTCGCTGGGAATTCCGTCTGCACAGGTTGTTGCTCGCGCGAACGAGTTGACCTCATGTCGCCCGCTGCTTGTATGCGCCCGGGGGCAACGCAGCGGCTACGCGGCGCGTCTCCTGCGTGCCAACGGATTTCACGAGGCCTATTCGCTAGCAGGTGGCTTGCGCGCATTGCGCAATCACTCGAGGTCAGGTGTTGCTCCCGCGCTTCTGAGCTGACCCCTCCAGCACGTTCGAACGCCGAGTCCCACGCTTCCGCTCCCTCTCCCAAAGGGGAGAAGGAGCCGCAGGCACGGAGGGTGGCGAACGTACGGAAGATGCTTGCCAAGCGCTAAAGCGCTTGCCGTCCCTCGATCGGGTATTGAGGGTCGGTATAGCCCGCGGTGGAGGCATGGCCGGGCGGCACCAGGCCATCGATGAATGCCTCGTCCTCGGGCCCGAGCTGGACCGTCAAGGCCTCGATATAGCTGTCCCAGTGCGCCTCGGTGCGAGGACCGGCAATGGTCGAGCTGACCAAACGATTCTTCAACACCCAGGCCAAGGCGAACGCGACCGGCGTGGTGCCGCGCTCGGCCGCATGGGCGGCGATCCTCTGCGCGATAGCGAGTGACTCGGGACGCCACTCGGTCTGCTGGATGCGTTTGTCGCCGCGGCCAGCGCGGCTGTCGGGCGGTGGCGGTGCGTCGACCTGGTACTTGCCGCTGAGCACGCCACGAGCGAGCGGGCTGTAGGGGACTACGCCAAGACCGTAATGCGCGGCTGCCGGCAACTGTTCGACTTCGGCCGTGCGGTCGACGATGTTGTAGAGCGGTTCGCTGGCCACCGGGCGATCGATGCCGAGCTGGTCGGCGATGCGGGCCACCTCGGCGATGCGCCAGCCGCGAAAATTGGAGACGCCGAAATAGCGCAGCTTGCCCTGGCGGATCAGATCGCCGACGGCGCGCACGCCTTCCTCCAGCGGCAAGTCGGGCAGGGCCCGATGAAAATAGAGGATATCGATATAGTCGGTGCCCAGGCGCTTGAGACTCGCGTCGACCGTCTGGTAGATCCATTTGCGGGATTGGCCCTGCTCGTTGGGCCCCCGCGTGGTGTGGAAGCCGAACTTGGTTGCCACCACCCAGGCATCGCGATGTTCGGCAATGGCGCGGCCGACGATTTCTTCCGACTTGCCTGCGCGGTAGACGTCGGCGGTGTCGATGAAATTCACGCCCTGCGCAAACGCTTTATCAATGATGCGTTTGGCGGTGGCCTCGTCGGTCTCACCGCCGAACATCATGGCGCCCAGGCATAGCGGCGACACCTTGAGGGCACTGCGGCCGAGATAGCGGTAATCCATATTCATTCCTTCAGGTTCGCGCGTGGCTGTGTATGCCAAGGCTTGGTCACAGTCCCGCTTCTTCGATCGCGCGCTGCGCGATGGGCAGTGCCGAACTGGCCGTTGGCCAGCCCGCATAGAACGCGAGATGCGTGATCGCTTCGATTAGTTCGTCCTTGGTCAAGCCATTCTCGAGCGCCTTCTTCATATGAAAAGGCATCTCGTTCACGCGATACAGCGAGATCAGGCTGGCGACGGTGATCAGGCTGCGATCGCGGGGTGACAGGCCGGGCCGCTCCCACACGTCGCCAAACAGCACGTTGTCGGTGTAGTCAGCGAGGGCAGGGGCGATGTGGCCGAATGCTTTGCGGCCATTGGTGGGTTTGTCGGGCATGGGGACTCTCCGGGTATGGCGGCAGGTTACGCGGCAGCCACCTTTCGATAAAGATCCATAAAACGAATGCTGTTATGAGCTGCATCGATAAATGAGCGAGCGAGAGCATTGCCTTTCCATGGCTGGATGTCGCATGAAGTCCGCCATTCGCCGTTGCCATGGCTTGAAACCAGGCAAGCGGTGAGGCGAAGTAGGTAGTGAGGCGGACCGACTCCCAGGCATCGATCTGCGCCTGGAGATCGGCAAGCTGTCCTAGTACAACAGCGAGTGCGTCGCTGCTCTGAACGCCCACTCACGGGGCGCCGCCTGCCGTGCGCGCCATGCGATCGCGCTGGCGATCCAGGAATTGCGAGGTGAAGTCGGCCACTTCCTGGCTCTTCGTGTCCATCGCAAAATGACCCGC
>DASXND010000229.1:0-8620 GCA_036495265.1 Dyella sp. | reverse complement strand
GGGTTACCCGTGGTGAAGATCTTCGGCTCCGGCACCGGCCCCTGCGCGAAGTTGAGATGCAGCTCGATGCGGCCACCTGGCAGCGTGTCGAAGCTGATCTCCTTCAGGGTACTGGTAGCGGCAGCGGCCGCGTTCGACCAGGCGGCACCGAGCGTCAGCAGGCCCACGATCACATAGCGGCTTGCCTGGCGCATGACACGGCCCCGAACAGGTTTGATTTGGTTGCTCATTGCATCAGCCCCTGAATTTCTCATTTCTCGCTGAGCGCGATGCTGGCAGGACGTTCCATCCAGCCACCATTTCCGTTGGAAACCAGCTCTACCAGGTCGATATGGTCATCGCCGATGGCGGTGATCCGACCGTAGTTCTGGCCCATGTATTCGTTGCGATGGACACGGTGAATCACCCCACCGGGATCCTTCACGAGCACTTCGATGCCCGCGCCCCCTCCGACCGTGCCGACCATTTTCAGGCTGTCCAGCGCAAACATTTCCAACGGCTCCTTGGAACGGTTCTCGTCCGGGCGCGGGCCGCTATTGACGTTGTTCTGCTGCAGTTCGACGGTGCTCGGACTGAACGGATCACGGCGACCCTGAGCGTTGTACTGGAAGGTCTCGAAGGTCTTGATGACGGGCAGCGGCGGAATCGGCGCGCCCTTCTTGTGCTTTTCCTGGTCAACCCAATCGTGCAGATCGGAGGTACCGCGGGTGCAACCGGCAAGCACCAGCAAGGCGGCGAGCACCGGCACGATACGCGTCGCCCGGACGGAGCGGATGGCAGTCAACTTGCTCATTTCTGCCCCCCTGTCTTGGCAGCCTGTGTCTTGCCCCCGGCTGACTTGGCATTGGCTGCCTTGGCCTCGGCACTCTCGTCATCTTCCAGATAGCGGTAGGTCTTTACCGTGCCTTGCAGCACAAGCACGCCACCGCCTGGCGCAGCTCCCTTGGCAGGGGGCGCGTTCTTCGGCGTCAACGAAACATCGTGCAAGGTCAGGATCACCACGCGGGGCAGCGATGCCACGCCACTGATGAAGGTGCCGAACTGGTGATAAGTGCCCACCATGCGCAGGGTGATCGGCTTCTCCGCGTAGAAGTCCTTCGGCGATTCCGGTCCGGGCTGAAACAGCTCGGTTTCCAGGCCTGCCGAGAGCGCCGTCTGCGAGATGTCGACCAGCAGTTCTGGCATTTCAGTCTTGCTGGGCAACTGGCGCAGCAACTGGCGCAGCATGTCCTGCATCTCGTCGAGCTGCTGCTGCAAGGCCTCCAGATTGACCGACTTGGCCTGCTTCTGCGAGAACTCCTGCTTGAGCTGGTCCTCCTTGCCAACCAGCGACTGCAGTTCGGTCTGCTGGTCACTGACGTGCAGGTACCAGCCAAGAAAGACCACAAGAGCGAACACTAGCCCGGTGAAAAAGACCTTGATCGACTGCGGCCAGCCGCCGATGTTGTTGCGATCAAGGCTCTGCAGGTCGGTGAGGAACTTCATGACTTGGCCCCTCCGTTACCTGCCGGGCTCGTGGGCTTGGCCCCCGAGGAAACACTGCCCGCTGCCGCCGGCTTGGCCGGCTCGCTGACGGCTGCCGGAGCCACTGGAGTGCCAGCCGCGCCGGACGCCGGGGCGGCCTTGGCTGCCGGTACAATCGGCGCCTGATCGTCGTCGGTGACCTCGCCGCTCTCGTCGGACTTGGGTCGGCTCAGCGCCACATCCAGCCCGAAGTTATAGGGCATCCGCGTGTCGCCGCCGTGCGTGTTCTCGGTCTTGCGCAAATCGGCATGACCCATCCACGGCGACGCCTCGATATTGCGCATGTACTCCGCCACGCTGGCATTGGATTGCGCTACACCGTCGAGGGTCAGCGAGTCACCGGTTTGCTTGAGGCCACCCAGGCGCGCGCTGGCCGGAATGGTCCTCACCAGCTCATCGAACAGATGCACCATCTGCGAGCGGTTGGCCTGCAGCTGCTCAATGATCTGCTTGCGGGCCAGCAATCGCTCACGCACCTTCTCCAGATCCTTTATCTTGACGATGCGTTCGTCGAGCTGCTTGATCTCACCCTGCAAATAGACGTTGCGGTCGGTCTGGTTGTCGACGCGCTCCCCCATCCAGAACGACCACAGCATCAGCACCAGGATCGCCGCCACTA
Organism: Dyella sp.; assembly: GCA_036495265.1. Taxonomy (GTDB): domain Bacteria; phylum Pseudomonadota; class Gammaproteobacteria; order Xanthomonadales; family Rhodanobacteraceae; genus Dyella. Next base: position 6,477 of record DASXND010000229.1, on the reverse strand, counting down.
GAGCCGCGCCCAGCTGCATGAAGAACTCGCGCTCGCGCTGCTTGCGGCGCTCGGCGCGCCACGGAAGTAGGTTGATATGTGCCATCAGTCGAAGCTCCTCAGCGCGAGGCCGACCGCAATCATCAAGGCCGGGGCGTCCTGAGCCAGCGACTGCGCCTGCACACGCGGCGACAACGACATACGCGCCAAAGGATTGGCCACGACGCAGGGCACGCCCAGCTGGTCTTCGAGCATGGGACCGATGCCCTCGATCGAGGCGCAGCCACCTGCCAGTACGACCTGGTCGACCTTGCTGTATTCGCTACCGGCGAAGAAGAACTGCAGGAGGCGTCCGATCTGCTGGATCAGCGACTCCTTGAACGGCTCCAGCGCCTCGCTCTCATAGGAGTCCGGCAGGCCGCCCTTGCGCTTGGCGCGACCGGCTTCCTCATAGGACAGACCGTAGCGGCGCATGATTTCGTCAGTCAGTTGCTTGCCGCCGAACACCTGCTCGCGCGAATAGATGGTGCGCTGGTTGCGCAGCACCGACAGCGTGGTCATGGTGGCGCCGATGTCGACCACGGCGACCAGCGCGTCGCGACCGACATTGAGCTGGTCGGCCACCATGGCGAAAGCGTTCTCCATGGCGAAGGCCTCGACATCGACCACCTTGGCGGAGAGCCCGCCCAGGTCGAGCGCGGCCACGCGCATGTCCACATTCTCGGTGCGCGAGGCAGCGAGCAGGACATTGTTCATTTCGGGGTTGTCGCGGACCGGACCGAGCACCTCGTAGTCGAGGCTGACTTCGTCGATCGGATACGGGATGTACTGGTTGGCCTCGACCTGGATCTGGCCTTCGAGATCGTCCTCGGACAACTCACTCGGCATCGGTATGACGCGGGTGATCACGGCCGATCCGGCTACCGCCGCCGACGCGTGCTTTAGCTTGGACCCGGATCGCGCCAACGCGCGCCGGATGGCCTCGCCCACCGCCTCGACCTCGACGATGTTCTTTTCGACCACGGCATTAGGGGGCAGTGGCTCGACCGCGTAATGTTCCACGCGATAGCGACCGCCGGCTTGGCTGAGCTGCAGCAACTTGACGGCCGTCGAACTGATGTCGACGCCAACAAGCGGCGGCTTCTTGGGTGTAAAAAGCCCCACGATTTTCCCCCTTACCCCTGGGCGCCTGCACCTAGACTGGTGAGTACGCCCTTGCATTAAATCCAAAAATTAACGTATTGGCAATGGCCTACGAGCTTTTTCTCGACACATTCGCGTGATGGCACGCACACTTGGACCAAGAGCATCGGTTGGCCTGTCTTTTGCCGGGACGCTTTCGATTCATGTGGCAGATACTGCAACATCTATACTCTGACTTGTTTTGACTTGCGTCTCGCAAATACCCACATCATGCAAATTCTCAAGCGGTTGGTGCGCTGGATCCTGGTTCTGGCCTTTACCGGGTTGCTGCTGGGCGTTGCGGCCGTGGGGGTGGCGTATTGGCTTATTTCCCCGCGCCTGCCCTCGGTTGCCGTCCTCAAGGATTACCACATGCAGGTGCCCCTGCGTGTGCTCAGTGCCGATGGCAAGCTGATCGCCAGCTTCGGTGAGACGCGACGCATCCCCATCGCGATCGCCAATGTGCCTGAGCGGCTCAAGCATGCCGTGCTGGCGGCCGAGGACGCGAGCTTCTACAACCATCCAGGCGTCGACTGGCACGGCATTGCCCGTGCCGGCTGGCACGTCATCGTGTCGGGCGGCGACAAGGGACCGGGCGGATCGACCATTACCCAGCAGGTCGCCCGCAACTTCTTCCTGAGCCCGGAGAAGCTGTATTCGCGCAAGTTGACCGAAATCTTCATTGCGCTGCGCATGGAGAGCGAGCTGACCAAGGACCAGATCCTGGAGCTCTATCTCAACAAGATGTTCCTGGGTCACCGCTCTTATGGCGTGGCCGCCGCGGCTTCCTTTTACTACGGCAAGACGCTGGACCAGCTCACCATTGCCGAAGCGGCCACGCTGGCCTCGACCTTCCAGCTGCCTTCGGTCGTCAACCCGCTCAACAACCCCAAGCGCATCCTGGCCCGCCGTAACTGGGTGCTCGGCCAAATGCTGGAAAACCGCTATATCAGCAAGGCGGAGTACGAACAGGCCATCGCCGAGCCCAACGCTGCCGCTCCGCATGAGCCGGCGATCGAGCTCGATGCTCCCTACCTGGCTGAAATGGTGCGCCTGCAGGTACTGGACCGGCTGGGCAATGACGCCCTCACCGAAGGCTATGTGGTGAAGACCACCTTGCAGAGCGACCGTCAGCAGGCCGCGGTCATCGCGATGCGGTCTGGCCTGGTCGAATACGACCGTCGCCATGGCTGGCGTGGCCCCGAGGCCCATCAGGAGCTGGCTGCCGACGCCGGTAGCGAGGACTTCGAGCGCGTGCTGTCTGGCTACACCGATATCTCCGGCATGGATCCAGGTCTGGTCACCGCGGTATCAGCCGACGAGGCCAGTATTTACCTGCCCAGCCGCGAAACCGTGAAATTGCGCTTGGAAGCGATGGACTGGGCCCGTCCCTACATCAATGACACCCGCGTCGGCGCCGCTCCCAAGAACGTGGCCAGCGTGCTCAAGCGCGGCGACATCGTGCGCCTGTCGCGTGATGAGAAGGGCCAGTGGCAGCTGACCCAGATCCCGGCCGCCCAAGGCGCCCTGGTCTCGGTCAATCCCGAAGATGGCGCGCTGCAGGCGCTGGTCGGTGGTTTCAACTTCCTGCGCAGCAAATTCAATCGTGCCGTGATGGCGGCCCGCCAGCCGGGCTCGAGCTTCAAGCCCTTCATCTACTCGGCCGCCTTCGAGCGGGGCTTTACGCCGGCATCGATCATCAATGACGCCCCGATCGCCCTGCCCGATCCCTCGCGACCGGGCGGCCTGTGGACGCCCTCCAACGACGACGACAAGTTTGACGGCCCGATCCGCCTGCGCGAGGCCCTGGTGCTGTCCAAGAACCTGGTCTCGGTGCGCCTGCTCGATGCCATTGGCGTGCGTTTTGCGCGCGATTACATCACCCGCTTCGGATTCACCCTCGACTCGCTACCCGCCAACCTGTCGATGGCGCTGGGTACCGCTTCGGTGTCGCCCATGACCATGGCCCGCGGCTATGCCGTGTTCGCCAATGGCGGTTACCTGGTGACGCCCTACTTCATCAGCGAGATCACGGACCGCGATGGCAAGCCGGTGTATCAGGCGAACCCGGCGCGCGCCTGCCGCACCTGCGCCGAGCGCCTGCTCGATACCCGCCCGCCCGGCCCGCCGCCCGCCGGCAGTGCCGCCACCAACCCGAGCAATGCCATGGCCAGCACCGGTACGGCAGGCACGCCAGGCACCTCGGGCAGTGTCGCCGGCGTCGGTGATGCCGTGCTTCCGGCCGATGCCCACGACGGCACACACGCCCCCGTGCTCGCCCCCCAGGTCATCGACGTACGCAACGACTACCTGGTCACCTCGCTGATGCAGGATGTCATCAAGCGCGGCACCGGAGCGGCTGCCATGGCCCTGGGACGCGACGACCTCGCCGGCAAGACGGGCTCGACCAATGACCATCGCGACGCCTGGTTTGCCGGCTTCAATGCCAATCTGGTGACCACCGTGTGGGTGGGCTTCGACGACTTCAGTTCACTCGGCAAGGGTGAGTTCGGTGCCAAGGCGGCCCTGCCGATCTGGATGTCCTACATGGGGGCGGTGCTGAAGGACGTTCCCTCGAGCACCTTGCCGATGCCGCCCGGTATCAGTACGGTGCAGATAGACCGCGCAAGCGGCTTGCCCGCCGGCGCGGGCGCACCCAACAGCCTGCCCGAGATATTCAAGGTGGAAGACGTGGATCGCCTGCGCAACCAGGCCAACCAGCAGCAGGAGGATCAGGACCAGCAGCACGCCTACGACATCTTCTAATCGTCGGCAGCCGGGTTCCAACCACTGGCCCGTCCTGCCGTCCACGTTCGCAGGGGCGAACGTCAGCACGCTGGAGGAATGAGGCATGGCACGAGGCGAACATCACCGTATCCACGCGCAGGATCGTCTTCAGCGCAACCGTCTGCGCGTCGCCCAGGAGGCGGCGCGATTGATGAGCGAACACGGCATCCGCGACTTCCACCACGCCAAGGTCAAGGCCGCCGAGCGGCTTGGCATCGTCGATGCGCAGGCACTGCCGCGCAACAACGAAATCGAACAGGCCCTGCGCGAGCACCAGCGCATCTTCCATGCCGATACGCAACCGCAGCTGCTGCAACAACGACGGGAAGCGGCGGCCGAGGCAATGCGTTTCCTCGAGCGCTTCGAACCGCGCCTGGTCGGTGCCGTACTCGAGGGCACCGCCGACGCTCATTCGGCGGTATGCCTGCACGTGTTCAGCGACAACGCCGAATCGGTGGTGCTGTTCCTGCAGGAACGGGGCGTGCCACTGACCCAGCAGACCCGGCGTTTGCGCACCACGCGCGACGAACAAACCGAATATCCGGTCCTGCTGTTCTCCGCCGACGGCCTGCCCTTCGACATCACCGTCCTGCCCAGCGATGCGCTACGGCAGCCGCCGCTCGATCGTATCGACGAGAAACCCATGCGACGCGCGCCCCTCGCCGCCGTGGAGGAAATGCTGGCAACGGGCGACGAGGAAGACGATTTCGAGCGGATGCTCTCGGCCGCGCTGCGCTAGTTCGGCGCCTGGTACTTCACCAACAAAAACGCCCCGGCATGACCGGGGCGTTTTTGTTGCAGCGCTAGCGGATAGCGCTTAGCGTTTAGCGCTTGTCGGCACCAACGTAGTTGCGCACGTCCGAACCGGTGTAGATCTGACGCGGACGACCGATGCGCGAACCTGGGGTTTCGTGCTGCTCGATCCAGTGCGAGATCCAGCCGGCGGTGCGCGCGATGGCGAACATCACGGTGAACATTTCCGTCGGGATGCCCAGCGCCTTGTAGATGATGCCGGAGTAGAAGTCGACGTTCGGATAGAGCTTGCGCTCGACGAAGTAATCGTCCTTCAGTGCGGCCTCTTCCAGCTTCATCGCCACGTCGAGCAACGGGTCGTTGACGCCCAGCTCGTCGAGCACCTTGTGGCACATCTCGCGGATGATCTTGGCGCGCGGATCGAAGTTCTTGTAAACGCGATGACCGAAGCCCATCAGGCGGAAGTTGTCGTTCTTGTCCTTCGCGCGCTTGACGGCCGTCTCGACCTTGTCCGCCGTGCCGATCTCCTCCAGCATCTTCAGCACCGCCTCGTTGGCGCCGCCATGTGCCGGACCCCACAGCGCCGTGATGCCAGCGGCCACCGAGGCGTACGGGTTGGCACCGGTCGAACCGACCAGACGCACGGTTGAGGTCGACGCATTCTGTTCGTGATCGGCGTGCAGGATGAACAGCAGGTCCAACGCCTTGGCGGCAACCGGGCTCATTTCCAGCGGCTCGCTCGGCACTTCGAACATCATGTGCAGGAAGCGATCGACGTATTCGAGATTGTTGCGCGGATAGCGGAACGGCCAGCCGATGGAATAGCGATAGCAGGCGGCGGCGATCGTCGGCATCTTGGCGATCAGGCGGATCGCGGCCAGCTTGCGGTCGGCCGGGTCATCCACGTCCAGGGAGTCGTGATAGAACGCCGACAACGAAGCCACCGAAGCGGCCAGCATGGCCATCGGATGTGCGTCGTGGTGAAAACCCTGGAAGAAGTTCTTGTGCGACTCATGCATCATCGTGTGATGCGTGATCTCGTGCTCGAAGTTCGAGAAGTCCTGCTTGTTCGGCAGTTCGCCATTGAGCAGCAGGTAGGCCACTTCGAGGAAGCTCGACTTCTCAGCCAGCTGCTCGATTGGGTAGCCGCGGTACAGCAGCACGCCCTCGTCGCCGTCAATATAGGTGATCGCGCTCTTGGTGCTTGCCGTGCTGCCGTAGCCCGGGTCGTAAGTGAAGTGGCCCGTGTCCTTGTACAGCGTGCCGATGTCGATGCATGCAGGACCGAGCGTACCGCTGAGCAGGGGCAATTCGCTGCTGCGCTTGGTCGACTCATCCACCAACTTGACGATCTTGGAATCGGACACGGAAACCTCCTTCACGTAATGTCGTCGTCGGCGTGCCGCGGAAACGCGAGGGCCGGCGAGGTAGGGTTGATGTCGCCCTTGGGGACTAACTGCGACACCTCAGCACGCATTATCGCACATCGTTCTGGGGACATGCCCTAGCGAATGGTCGGATGGCGCGCACAAAAAAACACGGGGCGAGCCTAGGCTCGCCCCGCGCTTCTTATCCATGCAGTGCCACGCAAGCGTGGCACTCAGGCAAGTCTGCGCGCGCTCTTACTTCTGCGCGTAACGACGACGGAACTTGTCGACGCGACCGCCAACGTCCAGCGTCTTCTGCTTGCCGGTGTAGAACGGATGGGACTGGCTGGAGATATCCACCTTGATCAGCGGGTACTCGTTGCCGTCTTCCCACTTGACGGTTTCCTTG
>DASXND010000228.1:0-11324 GCA_036495265.1 Dyella sp. | reverse complement strand
CATCAGGGTCAGTCGTTGCAGGTTGGATTTGCGCATGGTCGTTCCTTGAGGGCGGATGTCGTGGTTGTGACAGCAATCAGTGTGCCAACGTGTTTGGGCGGCGTATGTGGCTGATAGATAGGCACAAGGTGGATCGGCATTGCGGGCTAGGTGTGTCCGCGGATACATGGCGGACGGTTGATGTGTCCGCCACCTTGAGGGGCCGGTCATCCCGGCGCCTTCCGCCCGTCATCCCAGCGTAAGCCGAAATCCAGCGCCGTTCGCTCTTGCTTTAGCGCGCCCGCGGCAGGCGAGCCGGGTCGCTGTAAGGCCACACCAAAAGGCGAAAGTCACTGGATGACCAGCTTCGCTGTTGTAAAGCGCCTCCAGTTTTCGCTGGGATGACGATCGAAAGTTGAGGTCTCAGGCGCCGCGTGCAGCCCACTCCTTAACCGCCTGCACAAACGCCCAGCCATCCGCAAACCGGTTGTACAACGGCGCCGGCGAAATCCGAATTACATCCGGCTCGCGCCAGTCACCAATGATGCCGTGCTCCATCAGATACTCGAACAAGGCGCGGCCGCGTTCGCGCCCGCCAAGCACGCGGATCGACAGTTGCGCGCCGCGTCGTGCGGGATCGGTGGGCGTCACCACGTCGAGCACGTGGTTCAACTGCGTGTGCACCAGCCATTCCAGATAGCCGGTGAGTCGCAGCGACTTCTCGCGCAGACGCCGCATGCCGGCGCGGCGGAAGATTTCCAGCGACACGCGCAGTGGTGCCAGGGCAAGAATGGGCGGGTTGGAAAGCTGCCAGCCATCGGCGCCATGGGTGGGCACGAATTGTGGGCCCATCTGGAAGCGGGTGGTCTTGTCGTGGCCCCACCAGCCGGCGAAGCGTGGCAGGTCGGTGCGGGCGTGGCGTTCGTGGACGAAGGCACCACCGACAGCGCCCGGGCCGCTGTTGAGGTACTTGTAGCTGCACCAGATGGCGAAGTCGGCGCCGCTGTCATGCAGCTGCAGCGGGAGGTTGCCTACGGCATGCGCGAGATCGAAACCGACCATACAGCCGTGGCGGTTGGCGAGCCGCGTGATGGCGGCGAGATCGAACGCCTGGTCGGTGCGGTACTGGATGCCGGGCAGCATCACCAGGGCAATGCGCGAACCGTGTTCGGCCAGCACGCGTTCGATGGCGGCCATCGAAGTGGTGCCATTCGGTTCGTCGCTTTTAAGTTCGATCAGGGCGGTGCTGGGATCGAAGCCGTGGAAGCGGATCTGCGATTCCACCGCGTAACGATCGGTAGGGAAAGAGCCCGCTTCGATCAGGATCGCGTGGCGCGCCGGCGTCGGGCGATAGAAGCTCACCATCATCAGGTGCAGGTTCACGCCCAGGGTATTCATCGCCACCACTTCGGACGGCTGTGCTCCCACCACCGTGGCGAGGTCATCGCGCACGAACTCGTGATAGTCCATCCAGGGCAGGCGGCCCTTGAAATGACCTTCCACGCCGAGCTCGCCCCAGTAGTCCAGTTCAGCGCTCAGCGCGGGGCGCACGGCACGCGGCTGCAGGCCCAGCGAATTGCCGCAGAAGTAGTGGCTGTCGCGACCCTCATGCGGCGGGATATGGAACTCGTCGCGGAAGTGGCGCAGCGGGTCGGCGGCATCCTGGGCCTGCGCCCAGGCGAGGGTGGCTTCGTACGGTGCGGACATCGGCATTCTCGTGCAGTGCGCCTTGCGCCCTCCGAAGGGCGCGAGGCGATGAACCGGATTACTTCAGGCGTGCCGCGATGGCGTCGCAGCCCTTGTCGAAGGCGGCCTTCCAGGCGGGACCGGCCTGACTCTGGCTGGGACGCACGCAGCGCAACTGGATGGCGTGGCTGCCCTTGAGCCAGTAGCGCTCGGTGTAGCTGAACTGCGCGCCGTTTTCCTGGGCGGTGTAGACGAAGTTGTCCGCCGCCTGGCTGGCGCCGGCCTGGAAGCCGGTAAGCGCCTTGGCCTTGCCCATGGCGCCGCTCACGTACTGCTGGTAGGCGTTGCCGTCGGCTACCTGCTTCACCGTCACGGTCACCCGGGCGAGGCTGCTGGCCGCGGTGGGCGAGGGATCCGGTACCTGGAATACCCGCACTTCCGGATCGCCCTGCGTCTCCATGATGCTCACCCATGCGTCCGGCGTGCTGAAGCTGACGCTGCCGTCGGCCATGGTGACGTCCGTGGCGTGGGCTGCGCCGGCCAGCATGAGGGCGCTGACCAGAACCGTGTTGCGGAAAAAGCTCATGCCTGCTCCTGTTAGGCGGCGGTGGGTTCGAAACGGTGGAGCGGCAGCCCCAACCATTCCAGTGCGGTGCCGTGGAAGAGTCGCGCACGGTCGGCGTCGTCGAGACCCAGCGCCTCGATCCCGCTACCCGGATGTTGTTCCCCCAGCGGGAAAGGATAGTCGGTACCCAGCATGACGCGGTCGACGCCGGTCACATCCAGGAGATAGCGCAGGGCCTGCGGGTCATGCACGCAGGAGTCGAAATACAGGCGCTGCAGGTACTCGCGCGGATTGCGGGGGTTGTCCGTGGCCACCAGGTCCGGGCGCATGCGGAAACCATGCTCGATACGGCCGATGCTCCACGGAAAGCTGCCGCCGCCATGGGCCAACATCACGCGTAGCCTTGGCAGCCGCTCAAGCACGCCACCGAACACCAGGCAGCAGCCGGCGCGCGATTGTTCTGCCGGCATGCCCACCAACCAGGGCAGCCAGTACTTGGGCATGCTGGCGGCACCCATCATGTCCCAGGGATGCACGAGTACGGCCGCGCCAAGATCCGCTGCCGCCTCGAAAAACGGAAACAGTTCCGGCGCGTCCAGGTTCCAGTCGTTGCAGTGCGAGCCGATCTGCACGCCTTGCAGGCCCAGTTCGTCGATGCAGCGTTCCAGTTCACGGATGGCCAGCTCCGGCGACTGCAGCGGCACCGTACCGATGCCCGCGTAGTGACGCGGATAGTCGTTGCACAGCCGGGCGGTCTCATCGTTCAGGTGTCGATGCAGCTCCAGCGCCTGGTAGCCCGGCGCCCAGTAGGAGAACAGCACCGGCACGGTGGAGATGACCTGTACGCCGACGCCAAAACGCGCGTAGTCGTCGATACGGTGTTGCGGATCGAAGGCCGAATCCCATACCTCGCGGAAGAACTTGCCGTCCTTGTAGATACGGTGGCGCCCGTCGTTGTGGATCATCACCGGGAAGCGTTCGTCGCCGTACTTGGCCGCCAGATTGGGCCAGTCGCGGGGCAGGATATGTGCGTGGGTATCGATCTTGAGCATGGCGCTGAGTGTAGAGCCTGTGAATGGTGTTCGCGTAGATAGGAGCCGAGCGGGCCGGGGCCACGCTTAAGGCTGCCAAGCCGCGGCTGGCCCGAAATCCCCCCTTCGAATGCGGGAGTGCGTCAACGTGAACAGGGGGCCGCCTGAACGTGCATTTGCAACCTTTTTGCCGGCATCATGAGGGACTCCTTTCCGCCAACCGGCCTTCGGGGGCAGCATGAAATTCCTGGTCATGATCTACAACGACGACGCCTTGCTGGATGCACTTCCGCCAGGCGAGTTCGACAGCATGATGCGCGGCTGTTTCGCCCATGCCGACGAGCTGCGTGCCGAAGGCTGCCTGCTCGATTCGATGCAGCTGGAAGCGCCCGCGCAAGCGAAGTCGCTGCGCATGCGCGACAGCAAGATCAGCGTGATCGATGGGCCGTTTGCCGAGGCCAAGGAATACCTCGGTGGCTTCAACTTGATCGAGGCCGCGGATATGGACGAGGCGGTGCAGATCGCAATGACGTTTCCATGGTCGCGGACCGGACGGATCGAGGTCCGGCCGGTGAGGGATTCGGACGCCGTGCGGAAGCGCGTGGGAGCTTGAGCCTTTAGCTTCCTCTCCCCTCCGGGGCACGCGGGGAGGGGCCATGGATGGCCCCGGCTTTGAGGAGCGAGGAGAGGATTGAGGTGAGGGGCGGGTGCTCGCGGTGAGGCCTCAACGAAGCTCGCTAGGACAAGACCTCATCTCAAGATTGGCCCCTCACCCCGGCCCTCTCTCCGAAGGGGGAGAGGGAGCAAATCAGGCGGTCGCCGCCGACTTGCTGCGACTGCGCCCGGTGATATGAGCCAGCGTGTTCACATTGTCGACGAGGCGGTCGCTGATGCGCGTCAGCAGACCGGCGGCCTGTCGATCCTCGGTCATGTTGAGCAGCGCGGCGTACGTACGTTGCAGGCTGCGCAGATCGGGCAGGCGCTCCGGTATGCGTTGCGCGCGCAAGGCCGAGGCAATCTCGTGCAGCGCGATGGCGACGTGATTGACGAAGGCGCACATCTCCGCCTGCTCGGGCAGGTTGGCGTGATCGTCAATCAATGCTTCCAGCGTCATCGCCGTGCGCGCGAGTCGATTGCTGTTGGCGAACAGGGCGTTGGCCAGTTCGAGCAGGGCGGGCGGCGTCGCCGGTTCGGCACGTATGCGATCCAGCGACGCCTGCGCGTTGCTGCGTGCCATGCGAGCGCCCGTGCGCGCTTCGCGCCGGCCGTCGCGTCGTTCCGGATTGGCCAGGGCCTGCATATAATTGGCATACGCATCCAGCATCTCCGACAGCGCGACGCGTGCACGGCCACGTTCCCAGGTGGGCCACAGCACGTAGGCAATCAGCGCGATGCCGCTGCCTAGGGCCGTATTGATCACGCGATCCATCACCGCATCGCTGGAATTGACACCTTCAAACGACAGCAGGATGACCACGGTGCCGGTCAGCGCCGCGACGGCAACACCGTAGTGCGCGGTAGCGAGGTAACGGAATGCCATGCACAACACCGCCATCAGGGCGAGATGCGCCCAAGCCTCGTGCGGGGTGAAATGCAACAGGGCCGTGGTCAGCACCAGGCCCAGGATCGTGCCAACCACGCGCAGCAAGCCGAAGTTGAAGGTGGCGGCGAAGTCCGGGCGCAGCACGATGGCGGCGGTCATCGGCAGCCAATAGCCATGCGGCAGCTGCAGCTGGCGCGCCACCCACAGCGTGGCGGTCAGCGTGACGGCACTGCGCACGGCATGGCGGAACGCCACGGAATGCGGGGTGAGGTTGGCGCGCAACGTGGCGCGCGCCGAACTGCTGCGCAGCGCCGCCGGCAACGGCGTTTCCGCAGCGGCGGCACGAAGTTCGCCGCGACTGCCGGCCCAGTTCGCATTGCGCACGACGGCGGCGAGCTGACCGGAAAGTGCGTGAATATGCGTGGCCAGCCCGTCGGCCTGGCCGCCGTTGCCAAGCAGGGCCTGTTCGCTGGCTTGCAGGGTTTGCAGGGCATGTTCGGCCTGCCGGGGCGCGTCGCCGGCCTCCAGCGCATCAGCGACCGCAGCGAGCACTCTTGCCGCATCGCCTCGGAACATGGCGTGGATGGTGGCGTTGGCGCGTAGCTCCGCCATGGCAGTGAGCTCCAGGCGGATGCGTTCGGCCAGCTCCAGCAGCACGCCAAACGCTTCCATCGCGCGACCACGCGCGTGGTGCCGCCCGAGCAAGGTGTGCTGCAGCGTGGTCATGGCATCCGTGAGTGCGGGCACGTCCGCGTCGTCATGCGCCTGCTGACGCGCCAGCGTGGCCAATCCGCGATACACCGCGGCGAGCGCATGGCGTTCGGGACGGTAACGCTGCAGCGGCCATGCGGCGACCGAGAACACGGTGAGCAACAGGCCGCCGGCAAAGATCAGGGCCGACGCACCGAGCGCTTCGCCCAAAGGCCTCGGCGAGGCTGCGGTGACTACCAGCAGGATCATGCTGGTCATGCCGACGCGGGTCAGATCGGTGCCGAACACCACCAGCAGTCCGCCGCAGAAGCCGAAGACGGCGGTCGCAATGAGAATGGGGACGAGCTGGTCGCCGAGCAGGAAACCGATCAGCGAGGCCAACCCCGCGGCGAGCGAGGCCAGCAGCAGTCGCGCCATGCGCTGACGATAAGGGCCAGGCTGGTCGGAGAACATGGTGTCCAGCGCGCCCGCACCGATGCCCAGGCCGATGCCCGGGTGGCCCGTCGCGATGCCGAGCGCCAGCGGCAGGATCACGGCTGCCGTATTGCGCAGTACCACACGAGCCGGCACGTCCGGTCGCTTGGCAGTGAGCAGGCTGTCGACGACCGTGGTACGTAGCGAATAACCGCTGGAAGACATGAGGCTTCGTTCGCTCCTGAGATCCCAAACAGGCTCTACACGATATGGCGATTTTGCATCAGTCAGCCTGAAGCGGGCGCGACGGGCGTCAATGTCGCCGGTTACGGCGCCGCCGGACCACTCAGCTGGCGCGTCAGCGCGTACAGCACGCGCAGGTCCTGCGCATCCAGTGTGTCGCCGTCCATGCCGCGGAAGTGATGATGGAACGTACGCACGGTCGCGGCACGGTTATCGAGGGAGTACCCGACCATGCCCAGCGCCATCCACGGATCGAAGTCCGGCGGCGGATCCACCAGGGTGCCTTGCGGCCACCATCCGAAGCCAGCATCGGCGAGCTGTTTCCACGGGAATAGCGGGCCGGGATCGTCCTTGCGTCCTGGCGCCAGATCCTCGTGTCCGATGATCTGCGTGCGTGGAATACGCAGCCGGGTGGTGAGGTCGGTAAGCAGGCCGAGCAGGCTGTCGATCTGTGCCTGCGCAAACGGCGACTGGCCATCGTTGTCGAGCTCGATGCCGATCGAGGCGGAGTTGACGTCGGTAATCGTGCCCCAGCGTCCGGCGCCGGCGTGCCAGGCGCGTTGGCCATCGGCCACCAGCTGGAAAATATGCCCGTCGCGACCGATCAGGTAATGCGCGCTTACCGGACCGCTGTCGTTGGACGTGCGCAGCGTCTCCAGGCTCTGCTGTGCCGAATGCCCGCCGGTGTAGTGCAGCACGATCAGTACTGGCCGACGTTGATCGAAGTTGGGCGACGGCACCCATTGGGCCATCGGATTACGTGCCGGGGCGGTCGCGCACGCGGCAAGCAAGGCCAGCAGCATCAGCAACAAGAGAGTGCGGACGACGCGGAGCAGGCGCGCATACCTGGGGCGAGCGAAAGGCATGGCAGTCACAGCGGGTTCGGGTAGGGGAAACGTGCCGCACCCACCGCGCGACGTCAAGCCGATACGCCAACGGCGCCTGCTTGCGCAGGCGCCGTTGCATTCACGTCTTGGTCGTGGCGGTTTAGGCGCGGCCGGCGAACTCACCCGTCAGCGTGTTCACCCATACCTTTTCTTCGTTGGAGATGTACTCGGGCACCTGGATCTCGATGCCGGTGTTGAGCTTGGCCGGTTTGGTCCGTTTGGTGGCACTGGCACCCTTCATTTCCGGTGCGGTATCGACCACGGTGAGGGTGACGCTGGTCGGCACCTGCAGGCCCACCGGTGCGTCGTCGATCACCTGCACGTAATAGCCTTCCACGCCTTCCACGATGTAGCCGGCGTTGTCGCCCACCAGTTCCGGCGCGAGCATGTACTGCGTGTAGTCCTCGTTGTCCATGAAGACGAACGCGTCACCGTCCATGTACGAGAAGTTCACTTCGCGGCGCACCAGCTCCATTTCCCTGAGATCGTCGTCGGCGCGCAGGCTCAGGTCGAACTTGCGACCGCCCGGGATGGAATACATGGTGAAGCGGAACGTAATGTTGCCGCCACGCGCAGTCGGCGAGCTGCGCTCGATATCGCGCACCTGGTACACGGTACCTTCGTGTTCGACCACATTGCCTTTCTTGACGTCGGAAGCTTTCATGGGTGTGAGACCAACTGGCTTGAGGGTTTCATGTCCGTCATCCCAGTCTTTGCCGGGATGACGGTGTACTTGTATGTGGCAATTACTTCGGCTGCAAACGCACCGCGCCGTCGAGGCGGATGGTTTCCCCGTTGATGTAGCGGTTGCCGAGGATAAAGGCGACCGTGGAGGCGAACTCCTCCGGCTTGCCCAGGCGCGATGGGAACGGAATCGAAGCGGACAACGACTCCTGCACCTGCGGCGGCATGTTGTCCACCATCGGCGTCCAGAAGATGCCCGGTGCGATGGTCACCACGCGGATGCCGAAGCGCGACAGCTCGCGCGCCATCGGCAAGGTCATGGCGACGACGCCACCCTTGGAGGCGGAATAGGCGGCCTGGCCGATCTGGCCTTCGTAGGCGGCCACGGAAGCGGTGTTGATGATCACGCCGCGCTCGCCGTCCTCACCGGCTTCATTGCCCTGGATCAGGGCGGCGGCGGCCTTGGCCACGTTGAAGCTGCCCACCAGGTTCACCATCACGGTGGTGGCGAAGGTGTTCAGCGGCATCGGGCCTTCCTTGCCCAGCATGCGGCCGGCGCCGAGGATGCCGGCGCAGTTCATCACCACGTTGAGCCCGCCCAGGGCGTCGCGTGCGGCGGCGACGTTGGCCGTCACGCCTTCCTCGGACGTCACATCGGTGCGGAAGAACGTGGCGCCCAGCGCCTTCGCGGCTTCCTGGCCCTTCTCCTCGTTGACGTCGAACAGGGCGACCTTGCCGCCGTGGGCGACCAGATGCTGCGCCACCGCGTGGCCGAGTCCGGAGGCGCCGCCGGTGATGATCGCCTTGACCTGATTGAGCTGCATGGGGGTGTCCGCTAAGTGTCCAGTCCCCAAGTTTAACCGACCCGCAGCAGGGCCCGCAGCGCAGAGTCGTCGTACAGGCTGGCGAATGGTTGGATCGGGCGGGGCGGGTTCTCCGGTGGCTGCAGTTCCTTCTGCCACACCCCCACGTCCCACCATTGGCCCAGCTTGTAGCCGGAGCTCCGCCACACGCCGGCCGGGATGAAGCCCATGGCCTCATGCATGGCGACGCTGACTTCGCCGGGCAGGGTGATCACGCCAACCGCCTGGTTCAGCCCCTGCAGGCGCATCGAATCGAGCAGCACGCCATAGAGCCGGCGGGCGATGCCGCGGCGACGGGCGTCGGCGTGCACGTAGATGGACGTCTCGGCGATCCAGTCGTAGGCGGCGCGCTCGCGAAAGCGGCTGGCGTAGGCATAGGCGAGCACGCGGCCGTGTTCTTCCCATACCAGCCACGGGTACTGCGTGAGCCGGCCGAGGATGCGTTCGCGCATGGCCTCGACGCCGGGCAATTCGGTTTCGAAGGTGGCCACGCCGGCGAGGACCGAGGGCGTATAGATCTCGTGGATGGCGGCCGCATCGTCGGCGTGGGCGATACGAATCATGCGAGGAATCTCTCCATGCAAATGCTTAGGGGGTTGGCACGATGTTCGCCAAAGGGCGCGCAGCGGCGGTAACCAGCGCGCCCGTAAAGTTCCAGCGCCTCGGCCTGGGCCGTGCCGGTCTCGAGCCGAATCAGCTTGCCGCCGGCCTGCGCTACTTGCTGCTCCAGCGCTTCAAGCAGTTGCTTGCCCAGGCCCAAGCCGCGGCATGCGGGCAATACGTACATGCGTTTCACCTCGACGTAGTCCGCGTGCCAAATGCAGGCACCACAGGCGACGGGTCTACCGTCGACGCGAGCGGTGAGAAACGTGACATTGGGTTGCTTGAGTGCCTCCACCGACACCGGCTGGATGTTGCCGGTGGGATACAGCTCGGCCAGATAGCCGTCCAGTTCGTGGATGAGCGGGATAACGTCCGCTGAAGCGGGGTCGTCAACTTCAAAGCGGAGCGCGGGCGCTCTCAGCATGACTCGTACTTCCAGTTGCGGCGCTTGCCTTCGGCCAACCATTCCAGTGTTGTCGCGATGCGCTTCTGCCGCGTGGCCTCGGTCTTGGCCTCACCGATCCATTCCACATATTCGCGCTGGGCGCCGGGTGGAAAACTTTCGTAGGCTTTGCGCGCCGCCACGTGCTTCTTCTGTGCGAGCAGGGCGGCAACGTCGTCTGGCATGACCGGTGGTGGCTTGGGTGCGCTCTTGGGACGCTTGGGCGCTGTGCCGGTATCGATCCGCACCATCGCCTGCTTGATCATGGCCACGAGTTCCTTCTTTGGCGGCAAGTCTTTCAGCGTCGTGAGCTTGCCGAATTGACCCATGCCTTCGTCATGAGCGTCGGCCGCGTCGCCAACGACATCCTGGTGGCGCCAGAACCCCAAGGCAGCGTGCTGCTTGAACGCCGCCATGTGGCACAGGGGCGAGCCGCGGTAGAGAAAGAACGGCATGCCCCATTTGATGCCTTCTTCCACCTCGGGACAACTGGCGTGTACCAGCGCACGGAGGTGTTCGAGTATCGGCTGGGCGAACGGCGCCGATTTGGCGAGATAGCTATCGACGCGTGGATCGTGGCTGCCCATGGCGAGGCCTCACAGTTCGCGGATAAAGTATTTGTCGCAGCTGAAGTGGCCCGTGCCGCCCATGGGCGCGTCCAGCCGGGTGAATCCATGTCGACGATACAAGCTTTGGGCGGCATCCATGCCACTCAGGGTTTCCAGGTAACAGCGCTGGAAACCATGCGAGCGCGCCGTATCGAGGCAGCACAGCATCATGGCGCTGCCCGCGCCGATGCCACGCGCTTCGGGCAGGAAGTACATCTTGCGCAGTTCACAGATGCCCGCATCACCGCCTTCCAAGGGGGCGATGCCACCGCCACCGATCACCACGCCGTCGCGCTCAACCACGAAGTACGCGCTACGCGGTCGAGCATACGCTTCGTGCATGCCATCCACTTCGGCGTCATGGATGGCAAAGCCCGGGCCGTCGGCGCCGAACTCGGGCATCACGGTGCGGATGATGTTGGCGACGGCGGGGTTGTCGCAGGCTTCGATGGGGCGGATCAGAAAGTCGGTCATGGCGTCGTTGTCGGTGTGCGGTAGATGGTGCCGTCCTTCATCACGAAGACGGGGTGTTGAAGATCATCGATATGCGTGCTGGGATCGCCGTTGAACGCCACCAGGTCGGCGCGCAGGCCCGGTGCGATGCGACCGAAGCGGTCCTGCTGGCGCAGGATGCGCGCCGCCACATCGGTGGCCGCGTGCAGTGCCTGGGGCGGCGTCATGCCATCGCGAACCATCGCGGCAGGCTCGCGCCAGTTCTCGCCATGGGTGAACACGCCGGCGTCGCTGCCGTTGCCGATGGTCACGCCAAGCTTGAGCGCGGTGCGGAAAGCACGCTCGGATTCACGCATGCGTGGCGTGGGCTCGCTCTGGCCGGGTACGTAATGTTCGAAATACTGCGCCGTCGACTCGACCGCCGTCAGCGTGGGCTCGTAGGCCACATGGTGCTGCTTGAGCAGGCGGAAGGTGGCTTCGCTGGCGCCGTAGCCGTGTTCGATGCTGTCCACGCCCGCTTCGACCGCGAGGCGCACACCGGCGTCACTGGACGCATGTGCGGCCACCGGGCGTCCCGAGAGATGCGCGGTGTCGACGATGGCCTTCATTTCG
>DASXND010000227.1:0-7903 GCA_036495265.1 Dyella sp. | reverse complement strand
CGCCTTGTCTATGACGGGTTCTCGATCCGCGGGTCGCATATCGTGAATAATCTCAGTGCCTTTCTCGCCCTTTACCAAAAAGCGGCCCAGGGGCCCGAGTGATCCGATGGCCAAGTCGTTTTGACGGCGGAACGTATTGAGATCAGACAGGTCGGGTGCGTAACACTCACGGGTGAAGAACACGAGCATGCCTGCTTCGCGTGCTGCGGACAGTGCACGCAGGGCAGCAGGTATCGCCGCCGCCAGTGGCTCGATGGGCAGGCCCAATGCTCCGGCACGGCCTTCTGGCGAGACGAAATCCGCTTGAAAGTCGATGCATCCTAGCGCGGTGCGCGCTGTGTCCAGTTCGATCAAGCGTCCACGCTCGCAGGAAAGCTTAATGCGGGCCAAGAAGTACCTCCGGATTGAGTGTCGACATGAGCCTCGCAAAGCTTTCGGGGTGGCTCTCTCTGAAATGGTAGACGTTTCAAGAACCCAAGGTTATTACGCAATGACCGCCGTAGTATCGATATCTGGTCTCTGGCCCATTCGCCCCCTCGACCCAGCGGCTACCGGCAGCCTTCGGCGAACAACGCGCGTGCTTCGCTGATGCCGGGCAGCGGCAGCGCCACTCGGGCGTGGCATCGGTGGCGGAGCGCGAATGTCTCGCGCCTTCAATCGAAGTGGTGCACGTAGCCCACTTGAAAGCCGCCGGGAAGAAGGGAAATGATCCATGGCGAGTCCCGATGCGCAGCCCAAAGGCCCACGCCCGTGCCGATGGCGGCACCGACCAGTACATCACTTTGCCAGTGCCCGTGGGTCTTTACGCGGGCAACGGCATCGTATGCGGGGAGCACGGCGAGGAGATAGACCGCGGGGTGATCGCTACCGTAGGCAGCCATGAACGGGGTCACGGCCGCCGCTACTGCCGCGACTTCGCCGCTAGGAAAACTCTGGGCATGGATGCCCTGGAACCACTTGTTGGGATTGTCGGTCTGCGAGGGGCGTTCGCGCTGGAACGTCCATTTGAGCGCCTGCGTGCCGACGCCAGTGATGACCATCGAGTCAACCGATCGCCAGAACGTATTCCCGAGCTTGTCCTCGTCTCCCAGCCACAGAGCACCCACGCCGACCGTGACAATGGATCCGTAGATCAGGATCTCCTGATTGCTGCGTTTCCAGATGCCGCTGTTGTCGTACGGCACGAGATGATCAAGGCCTAGAAGGCCGCTGCCACCCCACGCGGGGCCGCAGGCAAGGACAAGGGCAAAAGCCGCAAACCGTCGCGCATGCATGAGCACGCCCTCCAGACTGCGAGTCGATCTGAGTTGCTACCAAGAAGCTACGCTTGCCTGCTTTCCACTGCCTTACAACGTCGAAGCCGGACCTTGTGGTCAAGCGGGTCATCGGCGCGCGGATGAAGCTTTCCCACCGAGATCCCGCCTGGGGTGTGCTGGAGGCGCAACGCCCGCGTCGGCTCGATCATGTCGGCTGCTCAGGTGCCGAAGAGTTGGAAGATGAACGCCACGCGCGCTGACGTAGCCGTAACAAACGTTGGTGTTGAATCCCCGCATCTAACGGAGGGAAGCTCATGAAGAAGCACAGTGGCGGCATGACAACGACTTGCGTGGCGATCGCGCTCAGCCTCGCTTGCGGTGCGAGTGGCGCGCAGGATCTGGGCAAGCTTGGCAGCATGATTCCCGGCGGCGGCTCCATGACTTCGGGCAGCATGGGCAATGTGGCGGGTCTGTTGGAGTATTGCGTCAAGAACAACTATCTCGGTGGCAATTCGGGCGCGTCAGGCATCAAGGATCAGCTGCTTGGAAAAATGGGCGGATCTTCCGGCGCGACGGCCAGCGCTGGCGACAAGTCATCCGGTGCCAGCGATATGCTCGGTCAGCTGACCGGCAGCAAGCACGCGGCAAGCAGTTCGACGGGCGGCAGTCCTACCAGCGACGCCGGCTACTTGAGCGGCGCGAAGGGCATCCTGCAGGGCAGTGACGGCAAGAGCATGGACCTGGCCAGCGTCGGCGGCGGATCAAGCGATATCAAGTCGCAGATCACCACCAAGGTCTGCGATACCGTGTTGAAGCAGGGCAAGTCGTTCCTGGGTCACTGACTGGCGCCACGGGGACGTTACCACTGCCCTCCACGCATCGGCGCGTTGCGCGCCGATGCGATGCGTAGCGTCGCTATGACGCCCTCGCATCAATGATGGTGTTCTTGCAGTGGCCCCGGTATGCCGCCCTGTTCCAGCCCACCGCTTTCCAGCCATTGCTCGGTACATGCCTTTGACTTCGCGATGAGTGCGCGAGCCGATGAGTAGTCGTAAGGCGAGGTATCCAGCGGGCACAGGCTGGGCACGATGCGCAGCTCGACGTGGCTATTCGCGAAATGCTCCGCATCGTGAATCAGCTGGCGCGACACCAGCAAACTGAGCGCATGCAGGGCGCGCGCGATCGCCCCGGTCGGAATCTGGCTGATGGCGCAGGCAAAGCCGGTGGGCAGGACGATAACGCGGGTGGCGCCCAGCTTGATCGCCGTTGAGATAGGGGTGTTGTTGGCCACGCCGCCATCCACCAGCAGTCGGGCCCCGATCTGTACCGGAGGAAACACGCCTGGTATCGCGGCACTGGCCAGCACGGCATCGACGACCGATCCGGAGGACAGCACGACTTCCTCACCCGTCAGCATGTCCGACGCGACGATGTGCAGGGGCAATCGTGCCTCTTCCAGGCGTGCATACTCGACGTGCTTTTCCAGCAGCGAGCGCAGCCCGTAGGAATCGACCAGATAGTCGCGACGACGCAACAAGCCGATCACGCTACCCAGGTTGAGCGGAAATACATCGCGGCGCCGGATCACGCACCACAGCCGCTCCAGTTTGTCCGCGCCATCGCGGGTTGGGTCCGCAGCGAAGTAGGCGGCATTGATGGCGCCCGCCGAGGCGCCGACCATGAACGCAGGCGCCTCACCCCAGTCGAGCAACGCCTGCAGCATGCCCACCTCGACCGCACCGAGACTGCCGCCGCCTGCCAGTACAAAGGCGGTTCGCTTGATACTGTCGGTCTGGGTCATGTCGCTCACCTGCATGCTGCCGTGTGCGCTCGAAGCCGTAGGTCAGAATGACGTAGTCAGCCTGGTCAGCCAATCCGGGCTGATGGACAAGAGGGCGGCTTCGAGTTTTCGATCCAGCCCGCTCAGTATGAGCGCACCGACCAACACGAAGCAGCCACCCAGCACGGACTTGGTGATGCCGCCAATCGACACCAGCGAACCGCGCATGCGCGTCATCGTAGCGCCCGACACCAAGCTTAATCCCAACAGCGGAAGCCCCGCACCCAGGCCGAACAGCATCATCAGCAGCGCTATGTGGCCAAGATTCTTTCCCTGTGCCGCCAGCGTCGTCGCAGCGCCGAGCGTGGGGCCGACGCAGGGGCTCCACACCACGCCAAGCAAGAGTCCGATCAGGAACTGGCTCCACAGACCATCGCCCTTGACGAAGCCAAGCGCGCGCTGGCCGCTTGAGCCTACGCCTGAACTGACCCGGGAGAAAACCACCTGCAAGCGTGACGACAGCATCACAATGCCAAACAGCACCATGAGCGCTGCCGCTACCTGACGGAACGTACCCGCGCTCAAGCCAATCGACGCACCCAGGGTGGCGACGAAAATGCCCACCAGCGCAAACGAAAGGCTGAGCCCGAGCGCGAGCATCGTGCTGCCAAGCCGATGTTTGGACAGGGCTGACGCAATAAGAATAGGCAGGATGGGCAACACGCATGGTGACAACAAGGTGGCCGCGCCGGCCAGAAAACCCAACAGGTATGTGCCCAGACCGAAGTCCATCAAAGTGCCTGTTCCAGCGTCGCGCGTATCGCGTTTTCCTGGGTCTGCCCGGTTGAGCGCGTGACTTCATGCCCCTGCTTGAACACCACGAAGGTCGACTGCTGGTTCACCTTGAGCGCCTTCTCGAGTGCGGTCTCCTTGTCGAAATCCGCCACGAAGATGGTCACGTCCTTCAGGCGCGGCTCCGCCGACAGCTTGTCGACGATGGGTTGCTGCGCGCGGCAGGTCGGGCACCAGTCCGCGTGCAGATAGACCACCACGGGTTTGCCCGCGGCCACGGCCTTGTCGTACTGCACCTGGTTGAATGGCACCTCGCCCGCAAACGCCGAGCTTGCCAGCATCAGGCATAGGGCGCCCGCTAGATAACTGAGTGTGCTTGCTTTCATTTCACGCATGGCTCCGTGGTGAGGTGAGGGCGCGCGACTTGCGCGGCGGTATGCATAACTGTTCTTCGCCGCGGGAGCCGAGGGCGTTACCTGCCAGCAGACGTCTCACGCAGCGGTGCGGATGCCGAGCATGCGCGCCAGCAGGGTGTCGAGGCTTGCCTTGCCCGGTCCGGCGATCAGCAGCCAGAAAAAGATCAGGCTGTACACCACTTCGTCGGCTTCAACGTAGTCGTCCAACCCCATCAGGTTGCTCGATACGACCAGGGTCACCGCGACGGCCATATTGATCAGCATGGGTATGCAGACCAGTCGCGTGAACAGGCCGAGCATCAACAGCAGGCCACCGATCAGTTCGGTCCACGCCGATAGCCCGGCGCTGAAGGCCGGGAAGGGGATGCCCCAGCCCATGAAGCGCATGGTGAAGCCTTCGAGGTTGTGAACCTTGGCAATGCCTGTCTCGAGCCAGAAATAGCCGAACACCACGCGAACCGTGAGTGGCCCCAGCCATTCGATGGTGCGGAGCATCTGAAGCAGGCGCGAAGCCGTGGTGGCGATGAACTGACGCATGGTTGCGGATCCCGGGGCAACGAAGTGCAAACATCATGGTTATGTCGTGGCCCACTCGCCATGTTCGGGCGTCCGCGCTTTCTAGCCCGCAGTCCAATCCTTGCTCGCGACGGCCAGGTTGGCTCCGACGCCGGACGATCGGGCACAAGAACCGGATGCACGGGAACAGTCATCGACGCCCGGGTTGTCGAGAATGCGGAGGTCGGATCTGTCGGCGAGTTTGATATGCCGGGTCCGGCAAAGCGTTTCCCAACGCCGCGAACCATGGCGGCTCTCATGACTTATCAGGAGTGATCCATGAAGACCAACAAACTCAACGGCGCGGCCATGGCGATGATGGTTGCCGGCTTGTTTGCCGTCACCTCGATGTCCGCCTCGGCGGCCGACAAGACGCCCGCCGGCGACTCCGCCGCTGTCAAGTGCATGCACTCGTCATCCTGCAAGGGCCAAGGCTCGTGCAAGCAGGCCACCAACTCCTGCAAGGGCCAGAATTCGTGCAAGGGCCAGGGCTTCACCATGCAGAAGTCTCAGGATGACTGCACCGCCGCTCAAGCCGCCGCGAAGAAGTCGTAATGTGGACGGCGGAGCTTCCCGGCTTGCCTGGGAAGCTCCGCCACTGCCGCTATGAATAGCGAATCGCACACCAACCAGCTTCCCTATCTCGGCTATGGCCTGGGCCTGCGCGTCGATCACTACGAGGCGCTGCTGGAAAATCCGGGCAACGTGGAGTGGCTGGAGATCGTCTCCGAGAATTACCTGATACCTGGCGGACGGCCGCTTGCGTGGCTGGAAAGATTCCGCGAGCGTTTTCCACTCGTCATGCACGGCGTATCGATGTCGATTGGCAGCACCGACCCGCTTGACCATGGCTATCTTGCGCGACTGGCCGGGCTGGCCCGCCATATCGAACCGATGTGGGTGTCCGATCACCTGTGCTGGACCGGCGTGCAAGGCGTCAACCTGCATGACCTGATGCCGCTGCCGTATACCGAGGAAGCGCTGGCGCACGTCGTGGACCGCGTGCGTCGCGTACAGGACATCCTCGGGCGACGCATCCTGCTCGAGAACGTGTCGAGCTATATCAGCTTCGCCCAATCGCAATTGACGGAATGGCAGTTTCTCGCCGCCGTCGCGGAACGTGCGGACTGCATGATCCTGCTCGATATCAACAATATCCATGTCAGCGCACACAACCACGGCTTCTCTGCGCTGGACTATCTGGATGGCATTCCACCAGCGCGAGTGCAGCAGTTTCATCTTGCCGGACATGAGCATGGCGAGCGGCTGCTCATTGATACGCACGACGCACCGATCGTCGACTCCGTGTGGGATCTCTACGTCGAAGCGGTGCGTCGCTATGGCCGCGTATCCACCATGATCGAGCGCGATGATCACATCCCGCCGTTGACCGAACTTCAAGCCGAGCTCGATCACGCGCGGAGGCTGGCGGCGCCGCTGCTGCGGGAGGCGGCATGACCGATCTGCAGACCCTCCAGCAGCACCTGCTGCAGGCCATGCTGACGAATGCCCCGCCACGACTGCGCGAACTGCGCGGCGAGGACTCCGCCGATATCACCAGCCGCCTGGCGGTTTACCGCAATGGCTACCGCATCCGCCTGCGCGACGCCCTGGCGACGGAATACGCGGGGCTTGGGCTGATGGCGGGGCATCGATTTACCCACCTGCTGGATGGTTATGCGGCGGCGCACCCGTCCGAGCACTACAACATCCGCTGGCATGGCGCGGGCCTGCCGGCCTATCTGGAACATGCCTTGCCCTGGCGCGAAAAGCCCGAGCTGGCCGATATGGCACGCCTGGACTGGGCGATTTCAACCGTCTTCGATGCGGCCGACGAGGCCGTCTTGCCTGCGGCTGACCTCGCCGGTGTGCCGGCTGAGGCATGGGCCGATTTGCGGCTCACCCCGCTGGGCCATCTGCAGATATTGACCAGCGCCTATAACGTCGATGCGTTCCGCCGTGCGGCCGACCGCGGCCTGAAACGTCCACGCTTGCGGCGACTTGGCAAGCCTCGTCACATGCTCGTCTGGCGCCAAACGCTGGAAGTTCGCTACCGGGCGATTCAGGCAGATGAATGCGCGGCGCTGGCGGGTGCCATGCGGGGTGAGGCGTTTTCACGGCTTTGTGAACGACTGGCGGAGCACAATGGCCCGGCTAAGGCGCTGCCGCGCATGGCGGCACTGCTTTCCCAATGGCTGGATGAAGGGCTTATAGGCGGGTTGCGGGCCTCACTTTGGCCCGTCATGGCGGGCGGGGGTGCCATGTAACCGCGCGGACCCATCCGGCGAAGTTCAGGTATCGAGCGAACTGTCGGAAGGAAGTCCCGTGTACATCGAACCGAATCCTGTCCTGTCCGCTGGCCCCTGTCCCGTGCTCATCGAGCCGGCACTGGAGTCGCTGCTCAACCACTCGATGCTGCGCGTCGAGGTGATCGCCGAATTGCATCGCTGTGGCTCGTGGTTCCTCGACGAACCACGTTATCCGCGCGGACTGTTTCATCTCGTCGGCGTGGGTCGATGCAGGGTCGAAAGTCCCGCGCTCGATGACGCACTAGATCTGGACACAGGTGATCTCGTCTTGTTCCCGCATGGTGACCCGCACCGTCTGAGTGCGCGCGGCCATGCCGGCGCGGAACGCCAGGACCAGACCAGCCTGATCTGCGGCGAACTCCATTTCATGGGAACGTCGCAACATCCACTCAGCCAGGCCTTGCCTGCGTGCGTAGTGATCCGCTCGAAGTCGGCCCATCACACGTTCCAACAGTTGTCGGCCATGATGGTCGAGGTGGTCAATGCCGGGCTCGCGGGTCGCCAGGTGTTGCTCAACAAACTCGCCGACGCGCTGTTTACGCTGGCGGTTTGCGATTTTGCGCAACGCACGGACGAGCGCCGCGGGCTCTTCGCCTCGCTGGCTGATCCGCGTATCGCCAGGGTCATGCAAGCGGTCTATGAGAACCCCGGCTTGACCTGGACCATGCAGTCGATGGCCTCGCTCGCCTGCATGTCACGTTCCGCCTTTGCCGAACGCTTCACCCAGCTGATGAAGGTACCGCCGGTGCAATACGTCACGCAGTGGCGCGTCAGCGTCGCAGAGCAACTCCTGCG
>DASXND010000226.1:0-2446 GCA_036495265.1 Dyella sp. | reverse complement strand
TGTGCGCGAGGTGATCGAGAACGCGCAGTACGCGCCGGCACGGGGGCGCTTCAAGGTGTACCTGGTCGACGAGGTGCACATGCTGTCCAAGCCGGCCTTCAATGCCTTGCTGAAGACGCTGGAGGAGCCGCCGCCGCATGTGAAGTTCCTGCTGGCGACCACCGACCCGCAGAAACTGCCGGTGACGGTGTTGTCGCGTTGCCTGAAGTTCAACCTCAAGCGGCTGCTGCCGGAGCAGATCTCGGGGCAGATGCGCCACATCCTGGGCGCTGAGAATATTCCTTACGAAGACGCTGCCATCGCCGAGCTGGCGCGTGGCGCGGATGGCTCCTTGCGCGACGGCCTGTCGTTGCTGGACCAGGCGATCGCCTATGGCGGCGGTACGCTGCGCGTGGACGATGTGCGGGCCATGCTCGGCAGTGTGGCCCGTGGCCAGGTGCTCGGCCTGCTCGAGGCGCTGGCGGCCGGCGACGGTGAAGCCTTGATGGCCGAGTGCACGCGTATCGCCTCGTACTCGCCCGATTTCGGTGGCGTGCTGGACGACCTGGCCAGCGTGTTGCATCGCATCCAGCTGATCCAGCTGGTGCCGGGTTATCGTCCCGATGAAGACGGTAGTGATGACAGCGCCCTGGTGACGCTGGCCCAGCAACTGGCACCCGAGGACGTGCAGCTTTACTACCAGATCGCCACTTCCGGTCGTCGCGATCTTGCCTTGGCTCCCGATGCGCGCACCGGTTTTGAAATGGCGATGCTGCGGATGTTGGCATTCCGGCCGACCGATGGTGGCCAGGCGACGCCAGCGGAGCGTCCTGCCGCTCCTGCCTCACGCGCACCGGCACCGGCACCGGCACCGCCGCCGCGCGCTGCAGCGCCGGTGGCGAACGAGCGGATGCACGTCGCCAGCGTGGCCGAAACGCCCGCGTCGCGTGTCGCGCCATCCCCGGTAGCACCGGTTGCACCCGTCGCGGCGACGCCACGGGAACCGTTGGCTCTCGACGCAAACGGCCTGCCGCATTGGGATGCCCTGATCGAGCGCGCGAATCTGCGTGGTCCACTGGGTCAGCTTGCGCAGAATGCGGCCTTGCGTGGGCGCGACGGCATCACCCTGCTGCTGGCCTTGCAGCCCGCGCATATGCATCTTGCCGTCGAGCCGATGGTGGGGCAGATGGAGGAGCGCATCAGCCAAACGCTGGGCGAGCGCATCCGCCTGCGCTTTATCGAGGAACGCGGCGGGACCACGGAAACGCCGGCGGTGCGTGCCGCCAACGCGCGCGAAGCCGCGCAGTCGGCGGCCGAGCAGGCCATTGAAGAAGATCCCCTGGTGCAGTCGCTCAAGCGCGAGTTCGGTGCGCGCGTGGTGCCCCAGTCGATCAAACCCTTTGAGAACTGACAGAGCTAAGCGGAGTACGCCATGAGAGGACAGATCGGCCAGCTAATGCAGCAGGCCCAGCGCATGCAGGACGACATGAAGCGTGCGCAGGAAGAAATCGCGAAACTGGAAGTCACCGGCAGCGCCGGTGGCGGCCTGGTGAGCGTGCTGATGACCGGCGCACACGAAGTGCGTCGCGTGCAGATCGACCGCAAGTTGTTCGCCGATGATCCGGAAATGGCCGAGGATCTCGTCGCCGCCGCGGTCAACGACGCGGTGAACAAGGTCGCCGAGGTCAGCAAGAACAAGCTCGGTGGCGTTACCTCGGGCCTGAACCTGCCGCCCGGTTTCAAGATGCCGTTCTAAGCCTCGTCGTTGTTATTTTTGTAGGAGCGCACCCTGTGCGCGATCACGGCGTTACCGCTACGTAGGCTTTTCGCGCACAGGATGCGCTCCTACCCATCGACTCCGGTTCATGAGCAAACTCCTTACCGACCTCATCGAAGCCTTGCGCTGCCTGCCCGGTGTAGGCGGCAAAAGCGCCCAGCGGATGGCCTTCCATCTGCTGGAACGAGACCGCGAGCGTGGCCTGCGCCTGGCCCAGGCGCTGGAGCAGGCCATGCGCCAGATCGGCAATTGCTCGCGTTGCCGCAACTTCAGTGAAACGCCGATCTGTTCGCTGTGCGCCAGCACCAGCCGCGACCGGCAGGTACTGTGCGTGGTGGAGTCGCCTACCGAACTGGCGGCGATCGAGCAGGCGACGGGTTTTCGAGGGCAATACTTCGTGCTGCTCGGCCGGCTGTCGCCGCTCGATGGACTCGGTCCGGAGGAGCTGGGGCTGGATCTGCTCTCGGAGCGGCTGGGAGAGGGCGAGATCGAGGAGCTGATCATCGCCACCAACCCCACCGTGGAAGGGGAGGCGACGGCGCATTACCTCGCGCAGCTGGCGCGTGCCGCCAACGTGCGGCCTTCGCGCCTGGCCCACGGCGTGCCACTGGGGGGCGAGCTGGAATACGTCGATCGCGGCACCCTCGCGCATGCGTTCGGCAGCCGGCAAGCGGCGGATTGACAGCCATG
>DASXND010000225.1:0-3349 GCA_036495265.1 Dyella sp. | reverse complement strand
GCCATGCCGATCAGCGACATCACGATGGCCATGCCGATGGCGGCGCGCACAAGCATGGGCTTGCGGCCGTACCGATCTGCCAGATGCCCCCATAGCGGCGCTGTGATGGCCGTGCCGAGGAAGGTCGCACCAAACGCAATGCCTGACCATTGCACGATGGACGAAGATGACTGCACCCCAAGCTGCTCCACGTAGAGCGGCAGGAAAGGCAACAGCATGCTGAGGCTCACCAGGGTAGTAAACGAACCAAAGGTGCTGACCGCGAGATTGCGTTTCCAGTAAGCGGCGTTGCGTTCGGCGTAGCTGGCCTGCCCTTGATCCGGCTCAAGGCCATAAGTCGCCGACGGCATCTGCGCTGACATGTTGTAAACCTCCAGACGACACGTAGCGGCATCCACTGGACACTGGCTGCGGTCGACTCGACGATGAATGAAGCAACGGTTGCGCGACGAGGCCGCGCAACCGCTAGCACTACTTCTGCTTCGACTGTTGCTGTTGCTTGCGGTATTCCGGGACCGACAAACCGCCCCAGCCCCAGTTTTCCAGCTCGACTTCGTCGATCGTGACGAAGGTGGCATCCAACGGCTTGTTCAGCACGTCGAGCAACAACTGGCTGACGCCCTTGATCAGGGCAGCCTTCTGCTCCGTGGTGGCTGCGCTGAGCCCGGGTGCAGAACCCTCGCGGGTAATCTTGATGTTCACGAAAGGCATGACCGTCTCCTCGAAGGATGGGGTGGGCATGCTGCCCACCCCGCTTCGCCTTAGTGTCCGGCGCTCTGGCCACCGTCGACGTGCAGGATCTCTCCGGTGACAAAACCGGCCGAGTCGAGATAGATCACGGCGTCGGTGATGTCGGAGATCTCACCCATGCGACCCACCGGGAGCAGACCGGCAAGCGCACCGTGCGTCTCGGGTGTATGCATCGGGGTCTTGATGATGCCCGGCGCCACTGCGTTCACGCGGATACCGCGCTTGGCGTACTCGATGGCCAGCGACTTGGTCGCTGCGTTGATGCCGCCCTTGGTGAGCGAAGCCAGCACTGACGGAACGCCGTCGATGGCGTGGTCGACCAGGCTCGTGGTGATGCTGACGATGTGGCCACTGCCCTGCTTCTCCATCTCCGCGAGAGCGAGCTGGGTGATGTGGAAGAAACCATTGACGTTTACGGACAACACATCGGCGTAGTCTTCCGCCGTGTAAGCGGTGAACGGCTTGGCGACGAAGATGCCTGCATTGTTGACCAGGGTGTCGATGCGGCCAAAGCGCGACAAGGCTTCTTTCACGATGCGCTCGGCAACGGCGCGATCACCGATATCGCCGGCCACCGCGATCACATCGGGATCGCTGGACGGCTTGATCGAACGGGAGTTGGCAACGACGCGGTAGTTACGATCACGGAAGGCCTTGACCAGGCCAGCACCAATGCCTTGCGACGCGCCGGTAATGACGGCGACTTTCTGTTGATTGCTCATGGTATGTGCACTCGTAGATTTAGGGGATGACGTGATATCTATCGGGCTTGTGGCTCCGATGTGCCCAATCTAGGCGCGTATAGGGGTTTAGCGAATCCCTGCTATTCGGCAGACATTCTTCCGCGTCGCGGTGGAATCAGCGTCTCGGGCGGCATCTCCGCCTCCTTCGCCAGGCTCGCGAAGCGCGAACGCAGGCGCGGCAGCGCGAAGTCGACGAAGGCACGAACCTTTGGCACGGACAAGCGTCCGAACGGCGATACGATATGCACGGGGAATGGCGCGGGCTCCGCGTCGGCGAGCACGACCCGCAGCAAACCCTGCTTGATTTCCGACGCCACGTGGTACGAAAGCAGCCGTGTCACGCCATGCCCTTCTACCACCGATGCGATGGCACCGCGTACGTTATTGATTACCAGGCGAGGGCTTAACGAGACGGAACGAGGGACCGACGATCCCTCCAACGGGGGAAAGCTCCACGATTCCATGCCCATATGCGCCATGGCGATGATCTGGTGTTTTCCCAGGTCGGCAGGTTCGACGATACGCGGATGCGTCGCCAGATAGCGTGGCGAGGCCACAATGACCCGTCGCACCTCGCCAATCCGATGGGCGACCAGGGTCGAATCGGCCAGATGCGTGATACGCAAGGCCAGGTCCATGCCTTCGTCGATCAGATTCACCGCTCGTTCCAGCATGTGCAGCCGAATGGTGACGGTGGGGTATTCATCCATGAACGCGTCGACGATGGGCCGGAGAATTTCCACGCCGGCGAATACGGTCGCCGTGATGGTCAACGTTCCGCGAGGCACGGAACGCTCGCCTGCCGCGCTGCGGTCCGCCTCCTCCAGATCCATCAGCAGCTTGCGGCAGGCCGTGGCGTAGCGCTCGCCGGCCTCGCTCAACTTGATGGAGCGTGTCGTCCTGTGCAGCAACGGCACGCCGACATGATCCTCAAGAAAGGCGATGGCCCGACTCACCGCCGCTGGCGACCGTCCAGTCTTGCGACTGGCGCCGGCGAGGCTCCCTTCATCCAGCGCCGCAACGAAGACTTTCATGGCATCAATGCGGTCCATATGACCTTCCTAGCGAGTGCGCGATGAAGAACGGAGCCTGGTGAGTGTCCTACTGCCGTGCAAGCTCGGCTAGCCGCCGTCGATTTCCTTGAGGTTGCACGTATCGTGCTCGTGAACGACCACGCTGACAAACCCGGGATCAGCCCCAAGGGTGCCTGGCATGGCCTCCATGAGTTCGCACGCAAGCGATCGCCCTTGCTCGCGCAAAGGCCGCCGCCCGACCTGTCACGGGACAAGCGGCTTGGAAAATCCAAGGTTTGCCATGGAGCTTGGACGTTCGTCCCATCGATGCTGCGCATGACCGCCCTGGCCTCCCTGGATGGATACGCGGGCGCGCTGCCAGCCCCGCCTTGGCTAGACCAACACAGCCGTCGTCTAGCGGGCTGCAAACGACGCCTGCTTCACCGAGACGGCGATCGCGAGCTCAGGCCGAGGCGTGCCGCAGTTCGTCGATGAGCGCCTGCATGAGTGCCTGCGACGACATGGCACGAGCCAACGGCGCACCCTGACCCGCCCAATGCGCGCCATAGCCGGCTTCTCCCACCGCACGCCCGGCCGCATTCAGCGCCTTGCCGGCGTCGTAAGTGATCGGATAGTCGGGAACGACATCGTCGGGTACGTCAGCGCCAAAGCCGGTGAAGCGG
Organism: Dyella sp.; assembly: GCA_036495265.1. GTDB lineage: Bacteria > Pseudomonadota > Gammaproteobacteria > Xanthomonadales > Rhodanobacteraceae > Dyella. The sequence continues at coordinate 160 of DASXND010000225.1, read as the reverse complement.
TTGGCCAGGCTCCGTGCTAGCCGCCCGGAAATGACACGCGTCATCACCGTCGCATAGGCCGCGTCACTCGCCAGCAGCTTTCGATAGCCCGCATCCGCCAGCGACTCGTCGGTGGCTACAAACGCCGTCCCAAGTTGTGCGGCACTCGCCCCTAGCGCGA
>DASXND010000224.1:0-3729 GCA_036495265.1 Dyella sp. | reverse complement strand
TGGAACCAGCCATCGAAAAGGTTCATCAGCAGACGTTGGGTACGCGCCATCTCACCAGCTCCCTGACGAACCGCCACCACCGAAACTGCCGCCGCCACCACTGAAGCCACCACCGCTGCCGCCGCCGAAGCCACCACCACCGCCGAAGCCTCCAAAGCCGCCACCACCGAAGCCACCCCAGCCACCGCCGCCAATCGAGCGACCGGCACCGGCCGGCAACAGCATCAGCACGCCACCAATCAGGGCGCCCATGATGCCGGCACCGAGCGAGGCGGCGAGCAGCCACAGCAAGCCGCCGATGACCACCGCACCCAGGGGTGTGCGGACCCAAACGGCGGAGCGACCCAAAATGCCACGCAGGAAGAACGCGGCGAACACGCCGATCAACAGCACATTGCCGAAGTTGAAACCGTGCCGCTCGCGATTGGCGCTCTCCACCGGCGGTGGCAAGGCCTCGCCGTTGACCAGCTGGGTCAAGGCGCCAAGCGCATCGTTGATGCCGCCGTAGTAATCGTTGACGCGGAATTTCGGAGCGATGTATTCGCGGATGATGCGCGCCGTGGCCGCATCCGGTATCGCCCCTTCCAGCCCGTAACCCACTTCCATGCGCACGCGGCGATCGTTCTTGGCCACCAGCAGGAGCAAGCCGTCATCGGTGCCCTTGCGACCGATCTTGTTGGCCTCGGCCACCGCCAACGAATACTCCGCAATGTCTTGAGGCTGCGTGCTCGGCACCATCAGCACGACCAGCTGCGCTCCCTTGCTCTTTTCCAGCGCTACCAGCTGGGCGTCGAGCTGGTCGACCTGCTGCGCGCTCAGGGTGCCGGTGAGATCGGTCACATGTCGGGTGAGCTTGGGCACCTGGTCTTCGGCATGCAGCCAGGCTGGCGATAGCAGTGCTATGGCCAGCACCAGCAGCAGGCGCGTGATGCGCCGGGACATATCAGTGTGCCGAGGCGGCAGGCGCTGGCTTGCTGCCGCCAAAATCGACCGTCGGTGCCGTGGAGATGGCCTGCTCGTTCTCCACCGTAAAGTTCGGCTTCACCTGGTAGCCGAACATCCTGGCGGTGAGATTGTTGGGGAAGGTGCGGATCATGGAGTTGTAGGTCTGCACCGCCTGCACGTAGCGATTGCGCGCCACGGTAATGCGGTTCTCGGTGCCTTCCAGCTGTGCCTGCAGGTTCTGGAACAAGCCGTCGGCCTTGAGCTGCGGGTAGTTCTCGCTGACCACCATCAGCCGCGACAGCGCGCTCGAAAGCTGACCCTGGGCCTGCTGGAACTGCTGCAGTTTCTGCGGATCGTTCAGCGCATCGGGCGACAGCTGCATGGTGCCGACCCTGGCGCGGGCATTGGTCACCTCGGTCAGCACCTTTTCTTCGTGCTGGGCGTAGCCTTTCACCGTATTAACCAGGTTGGGCACCAAGTCGGCGCGACGCTGGTACTGGTTGATCACCTCGGACCAGGCTGCCTTGACCGCCTCATCCTGCCGCTGAATGGCGTTGTAGCCGCAACCGGAGAGGCCAGCCACGACCAGCAGCAAGGCAAGGACACGAAGAAGTTTCATGAGTCTGCTCCCATCCAGTGGAGCCACCATTGCAGCACCCCACTGCAGCGGGCGCAACGTGCGCCCTGGCGAGGTTAGAGCCTGCTTGCGGGCAACCAGACCCGGCCTGGGCTGCGCGGAGATCGCGAGCAGGCTCTTACAGCCAGCGAGCGCCCAGGATCAGGGCCCAACTGAGCGCGGTCAGCATCAATAGCAGGAAGACGGCCGCCGAGCCCATATCCTTGGCGCGCCCGGCCAGCTCGTGAAACTCGGGGCTGACCTTGTCCACCACGGCTTCGACGGCAGAGTTCAGCAATTCGGCGGAAAGCACCAGGATCGGCGCCAGAATCAGCGCGATCTTCTCCAGCGGACCGTTGCCCAGCCACAGCCCCAGGGGCACCAGCACCACGGCCAGGCACACCTCCATCCGAAACGAGGCCTCATGGCGCCAGCCCGCGCGCAGGCCCTTCATCGACCACTTGAAGGCATTCCAGATCTGCCTGGGCCCGCGAAAACCGGTTGCGGCCATGATGAACGTCGTTCCTCTCGAGAATGCGGCTTGCGGCAGCGCCTTGCCCGCGCCCGCAGACGGCGGACACAAGGCGCGAATAATGCCGCAGCCGACCTTTTCACGCCAGATCGCAGTTTCCTGCGTGCGGCAGTGCAACGTCGCCTGAATGACAGATGGGTTACCCTCGCGCACTTTGTGACCCGGTTCCGGGTTGCATGAGCCGGCCGCCCTGCGGTCGTTGTATGAACCGTGTACGGACAATTGAATGGCAATCCAGAATCCACCTGTCTCCCAGAACCGCGCCTTCAGCACCGTCTTCCTGATCGAGATGTGGGAGCGCTTCGGCTTCTACGGCATGCAGGTGTTGATGGTCACCTACATGATGAAGAAGCTCGGCTTCATCGATAGCAAGGCCAACCTGGTGTGGGGCGCGGCCGCCGCGCTGATCTATGCGACCCCCGCGATTGGTGGCTGGGTAGGCGACAAGCTTATCGGCACCCGCCGCACCATGGTCATCGGCGCCGTGGTGTTGACCTTGGGCTACGCCATGTTGTGGATTCCCTCCAACAACCCCACCCTGCTGTACAGCGCGCTCGGCGTGATCATTGTCGGTAACGGCTTCTTCAAGCCCAACGCCGGCAACCTGGTGCGCAAGATCTACGAAGGCGACGACGTTCGCATCGATAGCGCGTTCACCATCTACTACATGGCCGTGAACGTCGGCTCGATGGTGTCCATGACGGCCACGCCGTGGATCCGCAACTTTGTGGGCGAACGTTTCGGCGACGCCATGGGCTGGCATACCGCCTTCGGCGCCTGCGCCGTGGGCCTGCTGCTTGGCCTCATCAACTATTCGCTGATGCACCGCACGCTTGCCCACGTCGGCTCGCCTGCTGACGATCACCCGGTGAAGCCCGGCCGCGCGCTGGCCTTGCTCGGTGGCTCGCTGGCGATGGTGTTTATCGCGGCCTTCATCCTGCAAAGCCTGCTGGCGGCGAAGATTTGCGTTTACCTGGCTGGCCTGGTGATTTTGGGCATCTTCGTGCACCTGATCCGCAGCAGCGAGAAGAGCGAACGCGCCGGCCTGATCGCCGCGCTCGTGCTTACCGTGCAAACGATCTTCTTCTTCATCTTCTACGCCCAGATGGCGACCTCGCTGAACCTGTTTGCGCAGAACAACGTCAACCTCTCGTTCGACGTCTTCGGCGTGCACCTGTTCAACTGGATTCCCGAGCAGTACCAGAACCTCAATGCGATCTGGATCGTGATCCTCAGCCCGGTGCTCGTGCTGATCTACAACTCGCTGGGTCGCCTCGGCAAGGATCCGTCGGTCGCCTTCAAGTTTGCGCTCGGCTTTGGCGCGGTGGCCGTGGGCTTCTTCATGTACGGCATCGGCGCCATGAGCGCGGTCGCCGGTCAGGTCTCGTCCTGGACCATGGTTTGGGGTTACGGCTTCTACTCGCTGGGTGAGCTGCTGGTCAGCGGCCTGGGCCTGGCCATGATTGCCCGTTATGTGCCTGCGCGCATGGGCGGTTTCATGATGGGCGCCTACTACGTGGCCGTGGGTATCTCGCAATACCTGGGCAGCGTGGTGGCCAATCTCGCCAGCATGCCGGAGAACATCAAGGATCCAGTCGAGTCGCTGAACATCTATATCAGCCTGTTCAACAAGCTC
>DASXND010000223.1:0-6648 GCA_036495265.1 Dyella sp. | reverse complement strand
GCTGGGACCGGACATCGTGCTGTTCGACCCCTCCGTGGGCACCGTCGAGCTGCGCGACCTCACCCGCCTGCTCGACGCCCATGGGCGCGACCTCTCGCTGGTCGCCTTGGTGGGCCAGGTCGACAATGCCGTGGTCACCGAACTGTTCGTCAATGGCGCCCGCAGCATCGCGCTGCGCCCACAGCCCAAGCAGCTGATGGCGGTGATCCAGCGCGAGTTCGATGCGCTCAATACGCGACGCCAGCTGCGCCGCCTGGAAACCGCCCTGCGCGAGTCCGAGCGACGCTGCGATGCCTTGCTCGATTCATCCAACGATCCGATCGCCTACGTGCACGAAGGCATGCACGTGCGCGCCAACCAGGCCTATCTCGATACGTTCGGCTATGCCGATTTCGACGACCTGCTGGGCCTGCCCGTACTGGACATGATCGGTGCGGGCGATACCGAAGAGTTCAAGGCGACCCTGAAGGGCCTGTCGCGCGGCGAGAAGCACAATGGCCCGCTCGAACTGCAGGCACGCCGGGCCGACGCCACCAGCTTCAAGGCCAGCGTGGAATTTGCCCACGCCATGTTCGAAGGCGAGCCCTGCCTCCAGGTGGTATTCCGACGCCAGCAGATCGATGCCAATGTGATCGAGCAGCTGCAGCGCGACCAGGTCACCGGCCTGTTCAATCGCGCGCGTACGCTCGAAAGCATCGACCAGGCGGTGGCAGCGGCAACCGAGGGCACCAAGGGCCAGTCACTGCTCTTGATCGAGCCGGACAACTGGCAAACCATCGTGGCCGGCGTGGGCCTGGCGAAGGCCGATGAGCTGCTCGCCACGTTCGCCGCCAGAGTGGAGGCCCAGCTGGGTGCTCACGATACGGCCGGGCTGCTGGCCGAACATACGGTCGGCGTGCTGCTGCACACACGCAACGACGAAGGCATCAAGAGCTGGATTGCCAACCTGCAGCAAAGTATCGCCGGCGGCATCTTCGATCTCGGTACGCGCTCCATCACGGTCACCGCCAGCATCGGCGGCAGCCTGCTGGGCGAGAAGAACGCCAACACCGAGCTGTTGCTCAACCAGGCCAGCCAGGCCTTGCGCAATGCACAGAGCCAGGGCGGCAATCGCAGCGACCTGCATGATCCCGGCGCGCGCGAGAAGGCCGACGAAGAGCGCGAGCGCTATTGGCTGGGCGTGCTGCAGCAGGCGCTCACGCAAAATGATTTCGTGCTCTACCACCAGCAGACGATCAGCCTGCAGGACGCCGAAGGCGAGTTCTCGGAAATCCTGCTGCGCCTCAACGGTCCGCAAGGCGAAGTGCTGCCCGGCTTCTTCATGCCGATCGCCGAGAAGCACAACCTCACGCCGGCTATCGACCGCTGGGTATTGAACCAGACCATCGAGGCGCTGAGCGCGCGCGAGCGCATGGGCTCGCCGACCACGTTCTTCGTCAAGCTCACGTCCGGCTCGCTACAGGACGCCGAGCTGCTGCCCTGGCTGGGCGAGCGCCTCAAGAGGGCCGCGCTCAAGCATGGTCAGTTGGTGCTGGAAATGACCGAGAGCAAGGTGGTGACCTCGCTGCGCCCCGCGCAAGAGTTCATCACCGCCTGGAAGAAGCTGGGGGGCCAATTCGTACTGGAGCAGTTCGGCTCAGGCCTCAACTCGTTCCAGCTGCTCAACCACATCGATGCCGATTACCTGAAGATCGACCGCAGCTATATGGCCGACCTGCCGCAACAGCCGGAGAGCCAGAAAAAGGTTGCCGAGATCTGCCGCCAGGCACGCGAGCTGAACAAGCAAACCATTGCCGAATGGGTGGAAGACGCCGCCAGCACCTCGCTGCTATTCGCCTGCGGCGTGGACTTTGTGCAGGGTAATTTCCTGCAGGAGCCCCAGCGCCTCAGCATCGGCAGCTAACCAGGCGATGCGCCTCGGCGCATCACCGACACGATACCCGCAAGCAAGCCCAACGCAAAAACCCCGCGGATCGCTCCGCGGGGTTTTTGTTGTATCGAAGATGCGTACCGACTTACTCGGCGGCAGCAGCCTTCTTCTTCGCAGCCTTGGCAGCGGAGACGGCAGCGATGTCTTCCTTGATGCGAGCCGCCTTGCCTTCCAGACCGCGCAGGTAATACAGCTTGGCGCCACGCACCTTGCCCTTACGCTTGACTTCGAGCGAGTCGATGGCCGGGCTGTGCGCCTGGAACACGCGCTCCACGCCGGTGCCGTGCGAAATCTTGCGCACGGTGAAAGCGGAATGCAGGCCGCGGCTGCGCTTGGCGATGACGACACCCTCGAACGCCTGGACGCGCTCGCGATTGCCTTCCTTCACCTTCACGTTGACCACCACGGTGTCGCCAGGGCCGAATTCCGGCAGCTGGCGGGTGATCTGCTCGGCTTCGAACTGTTCAATGATCTTGTTCATGGCAACACCTGTCTCATATCAAACTGCGGTCACTGAGTGACCGTATCGTTGTGCCGCGTGTGCGTTCTTGCATGCTCGCGGCGGAATTCTTCCAACAGCGCTCGGGATTCAGCATCCAGCGCGCGCTGCGCCAAAAGATCGGGACGTCGCAACCAGGTCCGTCCCAGCGACTGCTTCAGGCGCCAACGGCGAATCGCCGCGTGGTCACCGGAAAGCAATACCTCCGGTACGTCGCCCAGTGCATCGTGCACCGGTTTTGCATAGTGCGGACAATCCAGCAGGCCATCCGAAAACGAATCCTGCTGCGCCGACTGCGCGTCGTTCAACGCGCCTTCCTGCAAGCGGCCCACGGCATCGATGATCACTGCCGCGCCAAGCTCGCCACCTGACAACACATAATCGCCGATGGAGAGCTCCTCGTCGACCTCGTGCGCAAGCAAACGCTCGTCCACACCTTCATAACGCCCACAGAGCAAGGCGATGCGCGGCAGTCTTGCCAGCGCTTCCACCCTACCCTGCGTCAGCCGCGCTCCTTGCGGACTGAGATAAATCACATGCACCGGTTCCGGTGCCACTTCGCGCATGGCCTTGAGGGCCGCACGCAAAGGCTGGATCAACATCACCATGCCGGGCCCGCCGCCGCAGGTGCGGCCGTCCACGGTACGGTAATTGTCGGTGGCGTAGTCGCGCGGGTTCCAGGTTTCCACCTGCAGCAGCTCGCGCTGTTGCGCTCGCCCCACTACACCCACTGCAGCACACTGACGCATGAAGTCGGGAAACAGCGTGACGACATCAATGCGCATGATCCTCAACCCTTTAGGCAGCGCCAGGCGCGCTCAGAATTCAGGATCCCAGTCCACCACCATGCGCCCATCGGACAAGTCCACTGAACGCACATAAGAACCCTGGATGAAAGGAATCAGACGCTCGCGCGTATCGTCCTTAACCACCACGACGTCGTTGGCGCCGGTCGCGAATACATGACTGACCCGCCCCAGTGCTACGCCTTCCGTGGTGACGACCTCAAGACCTTCGAGATCGACCCAGTAATACTCATCCTTGCCGGGAGGAGGCAGCAGCTCGCGGGCGACATAAATGTCTTGTCCCACCAGCGCTGCCGCGGCTTCGCGGCCATCCACTCCGGGCAGTTGGGCGACCAGCCCTTTGCCCTGCGGACGTCCCTTCACTCCCGTGATCTCCGCTTCCACACCCGGCGCCGACGAAAGCTGCCAGGGCTGATAAGTGAAGATCCGCGTGCGGGGCTCGGTCCAGGATTCGAGCTTGACCCAGCCCTGCACGCCGTACAACCCGACGATGCGTCCTACCAGGACGCGCCGACCGGCTGCCGTCATACTCAGGCAGCCTGCTGCTTGCCGGCTTCCTTCACCAGGGCCGCGACCTTATCGGTCAGCTGCGCACCCTTGGCGATCCACTCCTGCACGCGCACGACGTTCAGTTCAAGGCGCTTGTCCTTGCCCGAGGCAACCGGGTTGTAGAAACCAACGTTCTCAATGCTGCGGCCGTCGCGCTTGTTGCGCTGATCGGTGACAACGATGTGGTAGAACGGACGGCCCTTGGCGCCGCCGCGCGAAAGACGAATCTTGACCATAAGTAAAAGCTCCAGAATTGCCGGATGCCGGCAGCACGCACTTAGCTGTGCGCGGTAAACGCGGCATTTTAATGAATTTGTAGAAAAAAGGAAGAGCTGGAGGCCGAAATCAGCCTACCAAGCTGACTGGGACCGTTCAGCCCCGACGCATCGGCGGCAGCCCGCCCATGCCACCCATGCCCTTCATGGCGCCCTGCATCTGCCTCAGCAGACCCTTGGAGCCGCCCTTGGAGAGCTTGGACATCATCTTTTCCATCTGCATGTATTGCTTGAGCAGACGGTTGACGTCGGCCGGCTGGGTGCCCGAACCGCGCGCCACACGGGCGCGACGCGAGCCATTCAGCAGGTCAGGATGACGACGTTCTTTCTTGGTCATCGAGCCGATGATCGCGATCATGCGCTTGATCTCACCGTCGTTGACCTTGGATTTCACGCTATCGGGCAGGCCCGACACGCCCGGCAGCTTGTCCATCAGGCCGGCCAGGCCGCCCATGTTGTTCATCTGCTCGAGCTGGTCGCGCATATCGTTGAGATCGAAGCGCTTGCCCTTGATGACCTTCTCGGCCAGCTTCTGCGCCTTCTCCTGGTCGACCTTGCGCTCGACTTCCTCGACCAGCGACAGCACGTCGCCCATACCGAGGATGCGCTGCGCCACGCGATCCGGATGGAACGGCTCCAATGCATCGGTCTTTTCCCCGGCGCCCAGGAACTTGATCGGACGACCCGTGACATAACGCACCGAAAGCGCCGCGCCACCGCGCGCATCGCCATCGGTCTTGGTCAGCACCACGCCGGTGAGCGGCAGCGCTTCGGCAAAGGCCTTGGCGGTAGTGGCCGCGTCCTGGCCGGTCATGGAGTCGACCACGAACAGGGTTTCGATTGGGGTGATCGCGGCGTGCAACGCCTTGATCTCCGCCATCATCGCCTCGTCCACGTGCAGGCGGCCGGCGGTATCGACCAGCAGCACGTCAACCACTTCGCGACGGGCGGCGGCAACCGCGTTCTTCGCGATATCGACGGGATCCTGGCCAGCCTCGGACGGGAAGAACTTCACGCCGACCTGTTCAGCCAGCGTGCGCAGCTGCTCGATAGCGGCCGGACGGTACACGTCGCAGCTCACCACCATCACCTTTTTCTTCTTGCGCTCGGTGAGGAAGCGGGCGAGCTTGGCCACCGTGGTGGTCTTACCGGCACCCTGCAGGCCAGCCATCAGGACCACCGCAGGCGGCTGCTGGGCGAGGTTGAGCTCGGTATTGGCCGTGCCCATCAGGGCGGTCAGCTCATCGCTGACGACCTTCACCAGGGCCTGGCCCGGCGACAGGCTCTTGAGCACTTCCTGGCCCACCGCGCGTACCTTCACGCGCTCGACCAGCGCCTGCACCACCGGCAGGGCCACGTCGGCCTCCAGCAGGGCAATACGCACTTCGCGCATCGACTCGCGAATGTTCTCTTCGGTCAGGCGACCGCGCCCACGCAAGCGGTTGACGGTGGCGGATAGGCGTTGGCTGAGCGACTCGAACATAAGCAACGGGTGACCTTTGAGGATCGCAGAGTATAGCGGACCACGACCTGCCAGGCCGACCACCCGGCTTTCCGCACCGTGAAGCCCCTGCTCCACAGCCCCCCGGCTTACCCCCTACACTCCCGCGTCATGGCCACTACCCTCTTCGCCCTGCTTGCTGTCGTGCTGTATCTCACTGCCGCCGCCGGCCTGGCGCGGCCGTTGCTGAGTGGTGGCAAACCACTGAATCGCGCCGCCCTGGCGCTGGCCGGCACCGCCGTCGTGATCCATGCCTTTATTTTGCTGGGCATTCACCGCGGCGCGCTGGACCTGCATTTCTTTGCCGCGCTGTCGCTGGTGGCCTGCGTGGTCTCGGCTCTTACCCTGGTGGTGAATATCTCGCGACCGGTGGCGGCGCTAGGCGTGATCGTGTTTCCGCTCACCGCCCTGCTGTTGGCCGCGGATACCCTGGTGGCGCCGGCGACATCGCCGCAGCCACTGGAATGGCAGATCAAACTGCATGTCACCGTGGCCTTGCTCGCCTTCAGCGTGCTCTCGATTGCCGCGGCGCTGGCGATCCTGCTGGCGATCCAGGAGCGCGCCTTGCGCCATCGCCAGTTCGGCCCCTGGCTGCGAGCGCTGCCGCCGCTGACGCTGACCGAGACCCTGCTGTTCCGCCTGATTGGAGCGGGCTTCGTGCTGCTGTCGCTGACCCTGCTCAGCGGCATCCTGTTCGTCGAGAACCTGTTTGGCCAGCACCTGATTCACAAGACGGTGCTGTCGATCATCGCCTGGCTGGTCTTTGGTGCCCTGCTGTACGGGCGCTGGCGGCACGGCTGGCGCGGCCGCAGTGCGGTGAATCTCACCCTGACCGGCATGGGCGTGCTGTTGCTGGCGTTCTTTGGCACCAAGGCGGTACTGGAACTGATACTTCACCGCACGCCCTGACGATCATGGCCGCCGACCAGTTCATCCTCACCCTCTCTTGTCCGGATCGCGCCGGCATCGTGGCGGCGGTATCGGGGCATCTGGCGGGACGAGGCTGCAACATCTTGGAGGCGCAGCAGTTCGGTGACGACGAGACCGCGCGCTTCTTCATGCGCCTGGTGTTTCAGGGCAGCGGCATC
>DASXND010000222.1:0-8515 GCA_036495265.1 Dyella sp. | reverse complement strand
CTGACGACGACCTGAAAGTGGCCGAAGGCAACTCGGAATATCTATCGGGCCGTCTGCAAGAGCGCTACGGCATGGCGCGCGACGAAGCCGACAAGCAGGTCAAGGAATTCCAGAAGACGTTGCGCCATCACTGACCCTTGCGCCTCCCCTCTACCCTCGACCCTCTCCCGCGGGGAGAGGGTCGAGGGAACCAGCCGTGCTGGTCAATCGTCAACGCAGAACAGTTCGAACAGCTTCGCCATCAGGGCCCGAACCCGCTCGTCGCGGATGTCATAGTAGATGGACTGTCCTTCACGACGGCCCGCCACCAGGCCATCACGTCGCAGTAGCGATAGGTGCTGCGACACCACGCTCTGCGCCAGCTCCAGCGCATCGGCCAGCTCGTTGACCGAGCGCTCGCCCCCCAGCAGATGACATAGCAGCATCAAGCGATGCTGGCTGCCCATCGCCTTGAGCACGGCAACGGCCTCGTCCGCATGGCGCGCCATCGCGTCCATGGACATCGTGGCCTTGCGGCTACGCGTGGGTAGCGACCGTGCCGGCGTCGGCTTGGTTGAGCGGCTCACAAGCGAAGGCTTGCTATGCGGGGGAGGATGAGATCACAAGGCATTGAGCGGAATCTTCAGATAGCGGATGCCGTTGTCCTCGGCGGGCGGCAACTTTCCGGCGCACATATTCACCTGCACGGCGGGGAGCAGGAGTTTGGGCACGGCCAGGGTGGCGTCACGCGCCGTGCGCATGCGTACGAAGTCATCCTCGCCGACACCGTCGTGCACATGGATATTCGCGCGCCGTTCTTCGCCGACCGTCGTTTCATGAACAAAGACATCACGGCCCGGCGCCCTGTAATCATGGCAAAGGAAGATGCGCGTCTCGTCGGGCAACGCGAAGATGCGTTGGATCGAGTGGTAGAGCGTGCGCGCATCGCCACCGGGGAAATCGCAGCGGGCGGTACCGAAGTCGGGCATGAACAGCGTATCGCCGACAAACGCCGCATCGCCGATGACATGCGTCATGCACGCCGACGTATGGCCCGGCGTATGCAGCGCCACGGCCTCGATATCGCCCAGTCGATAACGCTCGCCGTGCTTGAACAAGTGATCGAACTGGCTGCCGTCACGCGGGAACCCGGACCCTGCGTTGAACAATCGTCCAAACGTGTCCTGCACCAGGCGAATATGATCGCCAATGCCCAACGTGCCGCCAAGGCACGACTGCACGTACGTCGAGGCCGAGAGATGGTCGGCATGCACGTGGGTATCGATAACCCATGCCACGGTGAGGCCCTGCGCCTTGACGAAATCGACCATCGCATCGGCCGAATCGTGGCGCGTACGACCGGACGCCGCGTCGTAGTCGAGCACGCTGTCGATCACCGCCGCCGTGCGCGTGGCGGGATCCCAGGTCACATAGCTGAAGGTGTTGGTCGGCTCGTCAAAGAAGGCCTTTACCTCGGGACGTTTCATGTTGTCGATCTCATTGCGTATCCGTTGAGCGGGCCTGCGCCGGCCACTGCACTGCCAGCCACCAACCCAGGGCCATGGTCGCCACCAGCAACAACACCGAGGCAACGCCACCGCCGATCGAGGCCAAGGCAGGACCCGGACAATAGCCGGCCAAACCCCAGCCGATGCCAAACAGAGCCGCGCCGATGATCAGGCGTCGGTCGATCTGGCGCGCCGTCGGTAGTTTGAAGGTGGGCTCCAGCAGCGGTTGGCCGCGACGCAGCACCCATCGATAACCGATGGCGGTGGTCAGCACGGCGCCGCCCATCACAAACAGCAGGCGCGGATTCCACGCGCCAAACAGATCCAGAAAGCCCAGTACCACGGCGGGTTGCGTCATGCCAGCCAGGCTCAAGCCCAGTCCGAACAGCAGCCCCGCCAGCAACGCCATCGCCAGTCTCATGCGCTCAAACCTCCCAGCAGGTGGCGCACCACGAACACCGTGACCACGCCAAACAGCATGAATACGACGGTCGCCAGCACGGAGCGCGGCGACAGCCTGGCCATGCCGCACACGCCATGGCCACTGGTGCAACCGCTACCCAGGCGCGTGCCGAAGCCAACCAACAAGCCCGCCACAGCCATCAGCGGCCAGCCGACTTGCGGCGCGCCGATACCGGCGTCGCCTCGCCACCACAGCAGCCATAAAGGCGCCGCGACCAGTCCCAGCACAAAGGCCACACGCCAGCCCCGATCGCCCGTTGCGGCGCCGCCCAGCAGGCCGCTGGCAATGCCGCTGATGCCGGCGACACGGCCGAGCGTGCCCATCAGCATCACCGCCGACACGCCAATCAGCACGCCGCCAAGCGTCGAGAGCATCCAGGGATGCATAAGCCCACCCAAACATATTCATATATTCGATATTACTAATATATGTCTCGCCCACGAGGAAATCAAACACCGCCATGGCCACGTCAGCGATCAAACCAGCGGTATTGCACGGCAAAGGTAATGGATTTGTAGTTGCCACCGATGCGCGTCACCAGGCCATTCGACAACGCAAGCTTGGCCGACCAGCCACGGGCGAGCGGCGCCGAGCAGGTGAGGCCATAGCGCGCGTTCGATTGCCGGTCCTGTTTGGAGACGCCATTGAGGGTGGTGCCTCCGCCATCGACGTAGCCGACATCGCCAGCGATCCAGAGCCCTGGGCGGAAGGTGTAGCCACCATGCAGCTGCACTGTCGCCAGCGGATCCTGGCTGCGCACGCTGCCTCCGTAGAAGTTGTCGTTCGTGGTGAAAAAGTACACACCGGCAGATGCCTCGAGGAACCAGTTACCCATGGGTTTGGAGATGCCGATCTCCGGTTTGAACGACCACCGGTTGGTGCTGATATTGACGAGTCGGTCCGGCATGTATTGGCCCGTCGGCGCGGAAATCGTCAAGCTCACGCCAAGCGAGGCCGTGGGCGCCCGGCGTGCGAACTCCTCCGGAGTCAAGGCAGGACTGCCGATGAGATTGAAGCCGAAGCGCAACTTCAGATCACCCATGCCGGAGCGGTTGATGGCGGTCGGGGCGTCGATCACGTTGCCGCTCAGGTTGCCGTCGACATAGGGAAGGGCGATGCCCAGTGATGCCGAGTGGCCGGCCACGCCGAAGCTGCGTACATAGCTGAGCGCAGACGCGTTGATCGTGGCCTGGACGTTGGTGATGGGTAGCGATGGGTCGGTCAGGACGTCACCGGTCAGGCGGGTGTAGCCGACGCCGATGAAATTCGTGCCGATAGGCGAGGCGGAATAGGTTCGCGGCTCCAGATCCTGCGCGGACACGATGCCCGCATGAAGCAGGAAGCCGAAGACGCTCGCCAACAGCATGGCTCGATATGTCAGGAATCGCCTCATTGTCGACTCGACCAGACGACTTGCGCAGCAAAGGATGTTGCGTGGCAGTGACGCTTCAGGTCATGCACACGAGCAACGGGAGCGGACAGGCGCACTCTACAAGTGCAGACTTACTTTAACGCCTCATGATGTTGACGGATCGTGGCGCGCCTTCGCATGACGCTAAGTAAATTTACTTAAGCCCTGCGGGTTGGATGACGACCGACGACCAGGTGACGATCAATACCTGCGGGGCCACCTTGGTGGTCCCGGTCTTCTCACGGCAAACACGCTGCGTAACGGACCATCGGAGCACCACGCTTTCGGGGCAGGACTGTCCCGATCGCCTCGAAAGCCTGGCCGACCGCTCGAATATCCCTGCTGCAACGTGCAAGGACATTAACGATGCTGACGACACCGATTTCCGCAAGGGAGCTTTCCCGCGGCATGCTCGATGTGCTGATTCGGGCAGGCCTGATCGCCATCCTGGCCGTGGTTTGCTTCCGGATCTTCTATCCGTTCGGCAGCCTGCTCGTGTGGTCTCTCATCCTTGCCATCACGCTCTACCCGCTGCATTTGCGGCTACGCAAGCGCTTGGGCAACAAGGACGGTTTGACGGCGACGCTTATCGTGCTAGTGACACTCATCATCCTCACGATACCCATGTATTTGCTGGGTATCGCGCTGGTCGACTCGATCGGCAATGCGATGGAGATGGCCAAGAGCGGCAACATCCGCATTCCGCCACCCGCCGAATCGGTGGCTGGCTGGCCGCTGGTGGGAGGGAAGGTGTACGCGTTCTGGCTTCAGGCCTCTACTGACTTGACCGGTCTGATCCAGAGGATCACTCCGCAACTCAAGGGTGTGGGTGCTGCGTTGCTGGAGGGCGCCACCAGTGTTGGCGCCGGGCTGCTGATCTTCATCTTTGCGCTGATCCTCTCGGGCATCTTCATGGCCTACGGCGAGGAAGCCAGGCGCAGCGCCGTACGCATAACGTCGCGCCTCTTCGGCCCCGAGGCCGGCCCGCATGTCGCGGAACTGTGTGCCTCCACCATCCGCGCGGTAGCCCAGGGCGTGGTCGGCATCGCATTCATTCAAATGCTGCTGATCGGGGTCGCCTTCGTGGTGAAGGGCATTCCCGGCGCGGGCCTGCTGGCGCTGGCGGTGTTGCTGCTCGGCATCATGCAGCTACCGGCAACCTTGATCACCATCCCGGTCATCATCTGGGTCTTCGCCAGCGAAGGCTTCACCGTGGCGGCGATCGTGTTCGCCATCTATACCTTTATCGCGGGACTGGCGGACAACGTGCTCAAGCCGCTGCTGCTGGGGCGCGGCGTCGACGTACCGATGCCGGTGGTGCTGATCGGCGCGCTGGGTGGCATGGTGACCGGCGGCGTGATCGGGCTGTTCATTGGTCCGGTCGTGCTCGCCGTCGGCTATCAACTGTTCTGGCGTTGGATCGATGAGCAGCCGCAGGCCGAAGCACCGGTGGCAGCGCCGGTCGATGAACCGGTCGAACCGAAGCAGCCTTGATGCCGCCGGACGCCCACGGTGCCGCGCTTCACGGGCTCGAACCGACTGTGGCTGGCCTACGTGGCTTGCCTCGGTGGTTGCGTGACGGTGGGCCCGGACTTTCACCCTCAGCATGAGGGTTGGGCCGAACACTGGAGCGACCCGGCCATCGAGCAGGCCACCATGCAGCATGCACAGCCTGATGCGAGCCAATGGTGGCAGGTCTTCGCCGATCAGAATCTCGAGCGTCTGATGGCGGAAGCCGATGCGCATAACGCCGATCTGAAGATCGCCGGGTTACGCGTGCTCGAGGCACGCGCCCAATTGGGCATTGCCCAGAGCGGGCGTTACCCGCAAGTGCAGCAGATCGGGGGCGACGCCCTGTATACGAAGAGCAGGCACTCCGGGAATAGCGGCCCCAATTCGAGTGGCTCATGGCAGTACGGCATCGGTTTCGACATCGGCTGGGAGCTGGACTTCTGGGGTCGTTTCCGGCGCGCCATCGAGGCGGCGGACGCGGCCTACTTTGCCTCGCAGGCCAACCGTGACGCTGTCCTGGTCCTGCTCCACGCACAAGTGGCCGACACCTACTTCACCATGCGAACGGCCGAGGCGCGCTTGCGCATCGCACGCGAGAACGCCGCACTGCAGAAGCGCAGCCTCGAGATCACCGAGCGCCTGTTCAAAAGCGGTGAAAGCGATGAGCTGGACCTCCAGCAGGCCAAGACGCAATACCTCAGCACGCTGAGCAACATCCCCACGTTCGAAAGCCAGATCACGCTGGCACGCCATGCGTTGTCCGTGCTTATAGGGCGCCCTCCCGGTCCACTGCCTGAGCTGGACGAACAGCCCGGCAAGGAAGGGGTGATCCCGCTGGTCGATCACGCGGTGCTGCAGGATGTTCCGGCAGACCTGCTGCTTCGCCGCCCCGACGTGCGCGCCGCCGAGCTGCACATGGCGTCGCAGTCGGCACTCATCGGCGTGGCGAAGGCCGATCTCTATCCGACGGTGACACTGTTGGGCACGCTCGCCTGGAGCGCGAGTTCATCGTCGGGCACGCCCAGCTCGCTGTTGAGCGCCAGCGAGGTGGCGGGATCACCGAGCAAGCTCGCCCTGGCCGTCGGCCCCAGCGTCACCTGGAACGTGTTTGACCATGGCAGGATCGTCAACAACGTGCGCGTGCAGGATGCCCGTCTGCAACAGCTGGTCGTCACCTACCAGGACACCGTGCGCCAGGCGGCGCGCGAAGCCGACGATGCCGCCACCGGACTGATCGCAGCGCTGCAGCGCGACAGCGTGTTGCACGATGCGGAACAGGCCGCGGGTCGCTCGCTGACGCTTGCCAACACGATCTATCGCGAAGGCTATTCAGACTTCCAGCGTGTCCTCGATGCGCAACGCGCGCTCTCCGCCCAGCAGGATGCCTACATCGTCAACCGCAGCAATGCGGTCGGTAGCCTGATTGCACTCTACAAAGCCGTCGGTGGCGGCTGGCACACGGAGCAGCCGCTGGTCGATCCGGCCACCCGCGAGCAGATGGAGCAGCGCACGCATTGGGGCGACTTGATCAAGGAGTCGAATGCTCCTTCCGCCGCGACCCTACCACCTGAAGGCCAGTCCCGATGAGCGACGCGCCGTCACCCGCGGCGGCCGCGCCGCCATCGCAGCCACCTGCGGCAGAACCGTCCGGCAAGGGCGTGCGGTGGGTGCTCGTGCTCATCGGCATCAGCTTCGTCTGGTACCTGCTCGCCGACCGCTTCACGCCCTATACGCAGCAGGCCCGGGTGCAGGCCTTCGTCATTCCGGTGGCTGCCGAAGTCGCGGGGCGAGTGACCCAGGTTCTGGTGCGCAACAACCAGGAGGTCAAGGCGGGTGACATTCTGTTCGAAGTGGATGCGGAGCCCTATCGGATCGCCCTGGTCCGCGCGCGCGCCGACCTCGAATCGACACGCCGCCAGATTGGTGCGAGCACGGCCGGCATCGATTCGGCTCTCGCGGCAGTGCGTGCTGCCAGCGCGAACGAGGTCAAGGCGCGACAGGACAGCGATCGCCTGGAACGGCTTTACCGCGAGGATCAGGGCACCGTATCGCTGCGTCGCCTGGAAGTTGCGCGTGCGACGCACGATCAGGCGCTTAGCCAGGTCAGCGGCGCCCGTGCCGAGGTGGAGCGCGCGAAAGAGACGCAAGGCGGCAGCGAGGCAGAGAATGCGCAGTTGCGCAGTGCCGCCGCGGCGGTGGAAAAGGCGGCGCTGGACCTCGCCAACACCCGCATTCGCGCTCGCTCTGCCGGACTCATCACCGACTTGCGCACGGAAGTCGGTCAGTACGCCGCAGCGGGCAATCCGGTCATGACCTTGGTCGCCATCCACGATGTGTGGGTGAGCGCGGACATGACCGAGAACAACCTGGGTCACCTTGAACGGGGCACGCCGGTCTCGATTGCGCTGGATTCACGGCCGGGTGAGCTCTTCCCCGGTCGGGTCCGCAGCATCGGCTATGGCGTCAGCGTGGGCCAGGGCACGCCGCCCGGCAGCCTGCCGACCGTGCAGAACAGTCGCGACTGGTTGCGACCGGCCCAGCGCTTTCCGGTGATCGTGGAGTTCACGCCGGGAGCATCCGTGCCCCCCCGCGACATTCGTGTCGGTGGGCAGGCCGAGGTCATGGCGTTTCCGACCCAGGGCAACCCGCTCAATCCGTTGGGCCGCCTATTCCTCCGTGTAATGAGCTGGCTTTCCTATCTCTACTGATGACCACCGCACCCGACCAACGATGGTTACGCGGTCTGCGCGCGCTACGCCTCGGCACGGGCACGGCGCTCTGCCTCGCCACCAGTTTCGCGCTGGATCTGCCCATTCCGGTGGTGGCGCCGGTGTTTGCCGTCTTCCTGCTGGCGTTGCTCAATCGACCGCTGTCACTGAAGGACGGATTGCGTCTTGTGCTGGTCGTGGCGTTGACCACGGGCAGCGGCCTGCTGCTGGCACCCTTGCTTCGCTATTACGCGCTGGCTGGCGTACTGCTGGTCGGCTTGTGTCTATTCCTGGCCTTTCGCTACGGCCTGCGTGGAGGCAACAACCTGGTCGCCACGTTTCTCGTGGTTGGCCTGACCATGATTTCTGCGGCAGGCACGGCGGATACCGAGCTGGCCATGACGGTCGTCGGCGCACTGATCAAGGGACTGGCGCTCGCGGTGCTGGTGCTGGCCCTCTGCCACCGGCTGTTTCCGGAACCCGCCAGCGCTCCCAAAGCCCCCGCTACCCAAGCCATGTCGAACGACGACGCCACTCGCCTGGCGCTACGTGCCGCCCTGGTGGTATTGCCGGCGTTCCTCCTCGCGCTGTCCGACCCGGCCAGCTATATGCCGATCATCATGAAGTCCGTCAGCCTGGGCAGGCAGAGCTGCACGACGTCGGCGCGCGGTGCCGCACGAGAGCTGCTGGGGTCCACCCTGCTCGGTGGCCTGTTGGCGATCCTGTTCTGGTTCGCACTGAAGTGGTTCGTGCACCTGTGGATGTTCTTCCTGTGGATGCTGCTGTTCGCCTTGCTGCTGGCACGCAAGCTCTATGCGATCAGCCCGACCCGCTACACGCCCGGCTTCTGGCTCAACAGCCTCGTCACCCTCATCATTCTGCTGGGTCAGTCGGTGCAGGACAGCGCGGCTGGAAAAGACGTCTATACGGCCTT
>DASXND010000221.1:0-10780 GCA_036495265.1 Dyella sp. | reverse complement strand
GGCTATCGGGGCCTGTCGATGGCCGACGCCATGCCTTATCTGCGCGGCGAACGGGAAGGTCGCGTCGTCGTGATTACGCTGGACGACGGCTATGTGGACAACCTCGAATCGGCGGTGTCGATCTTGCAGCGTTATGCCTTCACGGCAACCTGTTATGTCGTCAGCGGCGCGCTGGGTCAATACAACGCCTGGGATGCCGACCGGCTCGGCGTACGCAAGCCCATCATGTCGGGGCAACAACTGCGGGCGTGGCATGCCGCAGGTATGGACGTCGGCGCGCACACGCGTACGCACGTACGCCTAAGCCAATGCAACGACCGGCAGCAACGCGACGAAATACAGGGTTGCAAGGCGGAGCTTGAACAGCAGCTCGATGCACCCGTTACGCAGTTTTGCTATCCCTACGGCGACTATGACGAGCGCGCCGTTGCCATCGCGCGGCAGTCGGGATTCGACGCCGCCACCACCACCGATCGTGGTCGCGCCAGTCCCGGCAGCGACATCGATCTCTGGCGCCTGCCACGGATTCAGGTGGCGCGGCATCACCTGCTGCCGCAGGTGGCCGCCAGGATATTGACTCGCTACGAAGACAGGCGCGCATGAAACTTCTTTTTGTCGGCACCAACCCGGAAAACACTGGCGCTGCCACCCATTTCGTCACGCTGGCCAAAGCCATGTCCGAAGCGGGGCACGCGGTTGAAGGAATCGTGTCGCGGCGAGGCCTCATTGGCGAAGGTTTTGAGGCCGCGCATATTCCCGCCCACTACAGCTCGTTCCGCAACGTCTACGATGTGCGCGGTTATACCGCCGTGCTCAGGCGAGTGAAGGAGTTCAAGCCGGATTGGTTGGTCGGCAACTTCGGCAAGGAATACTGGCCGCTGATCGCCTGCGGGCGCCTTACGCACACGCCGGTCGCCTTGTTTCGGCACCGCACGCCGCGCATGAGCAAGCTTTCCGAGTACGGTATTCCGCGGATGGCACAGCGCTTTATCGCGGTATCCAACTATGCGCGAAACGCGTACCTCCAGTGGGGTGTGCCACCCGAGCTGGTGTCCATCTCGTACAACCCGGTCGACACGGCCAAGTTCCGGCCAGACCCCCAGCTGCGCGCTGCCGTGCGTCAGCAACTGGGCATCGACAATGACGCCATTGTGCTGGGTTACGTGGGGCGCATGCACGGCGGCAAAGGCGTCACCACGCTGATGCGTGCGGCGAACGAAGCCATGGCCAGCAACGAGAAGCTGCACGTTCTGTGGGTTGGCAATGGTCCGGAAGAACAAGTCCTGCACGAGATGGCGGCCAGCAGCCAAACGGCGGAACGCCACCACTTCACCGGCTGGGTAGCGGATACCGCGCGCTACTGCAGCGCGATGTCGTTTCTGGCGTTTCCATCGGTAGAGCCGGAGACCTTTGGGCGTGTCGCCATCGAGGCCGAGGCATGCGGCGTGCCGGTCCTTGGCAGCAGGATCGGTGGCATTCCCGAGACCCTGCAGGACCAGGTCACCGGGTATTTGATCGAGCCTGGCAACGTGGCCGCATGGCGTGACGCCATCATCAGCCTGTGCGATCCGCTGCGCCGCGACGAGATGGGCCACGCTGCGCGGGCATTTGCCATCGAGCATTTCGGCAATGCCGCCATTGCACGGGATTTTGCGGAGCTGCTGAGCCGTTCGCACCACTCGCCGCTGCACGGCGATCACGCCCACGCGTAAGCAAGTCGAGCCTCATGTCGCAGCGCCCACTAAACGGCGGCTTCAGGCCTCACTTCGCTCGCTGCCACGGCCAAGCCCGACACGACGCCCAGCGATGGATCGCCTTGCACCAGCGGAATTTCGGGGAAGCAGGCTTCCACGCGCGCCTTGATCTGCGGCGAGCGGGACGTGCCGCCGGTGAGGAAGACGCTGGCCGGCAGCGCGTCCAGGTCGGTGCGCACCGCGGTTAGCGTGCGCTCCAACTGGCTGAGGAAGCTTTCGATGGCGGTGTTGAAGTCCTCGCTGCTTGCTTCCACCGCCAGGCCCGGCTCGATGAAATCCAGCTCGGCACGGTAGTGCGGCGAGTCGCTCAGGGTGATCTTGGTGCGCTCGGCCAGCTGGTTGAGGCGGGTGGTGGCGCCTAGCTCCTGCAACGCGCGCAGGCGCGCGCTGTAGGGCGCGGGCACCAGGCGATAGTTCTGTTTGCGGAACTCGCGCTGCTTGGGCAGGTTGTGCACGCTGGCCGCTTCCACAAACTGATGCTGGGGCACGCGGATGGTGTCCTTGCCCAACAGGGGCATGAAGCTGTGCAGGCTCACGCTCACGTCAAGGTCGGTGCCGCCCTTGGGCAGGCCCCAGCTGCGCGCAATGTTCGGTGCAACACCGCCGCCGAGTTCGGCATGCGCCACGTCGGTGGTGCCGCCGCCAATATCGACGATTAGCGCGTGCTGCCGAGCTTGCAGGCTCTTGTGGTAATGCATCGCGGCAGCGGCAGGCTCTTCCAGAAAGATCACGTGGTCGAAGCCGGCGACCGCAGCCGCCTCGCGCAGAATTTCGATCGCCTGTTCCGAACCCTGCGCACCCATGGAGCTGCGGAACTCCACCGGTCGCCCGATCACGGCGCCACGCACCGGCGCGCCGAACTGTTTGCTGGCGGTGAGGCGGATGTGTTCGAGGATATGCGTGGCGATATGCACAATCACCTTGCGCACCTGCGGGTCCAGGCGATAGCCGAACATCGACTTGGGCGACTCGATGAGGTTGCCGCCACCGCTATCCAGATAGCCTTCCACCGCGTCCTCGCCAAACAGCGCGTGCTGGAAGCTGGCGACCGAGGCGGTGGCCTCGCGCGTCTGCTCTTCCATCCACTGCCGCCGCACCACTCGCAGCGCCTCGTAGCGCAGTTCGTCTTCGGTACGCGACACTGGCGCCTGTCCACGTGCCGCAGCAGCGCCGGCCTGCTGGCGCTGCTGGGTGCGCGCCAGACGCAGCTGCACTTCCAGCTGGGCTTCCAGCTCCGGCGTCAGCGCGAAGTCGTTGGGGTCCGGCACCAATTCGGGGAAGAACACCGCTGTACGGAACTGTTCGGCCTCGCCAAAGCGGACCATGGACAGCTTGCCGCTGACGATGGCCGCGGCGGCCGAATAGCTGGTGCCGAAGTCGATACCGATATACATGAGGTCACGAAGTTGCTGGGTGGCAACCTAACATTATGACTCGTGCGCAAGTATTTGCCCAAACAGTCGAGAGAAGGGCAGGCTGCCATCCGGTCGAGGCGCCGGTCGCCATTTACAGCGAGGATGGGTGAACGGGGTTCCCAAGGTCGTGGAATGCCGTCTTTTGACCCAAATGGGACCTTGCGGCACGAACGGGGCTTCGGCAATCCGGGGGGCGTTTCCGCGCGAGTCGAGAGACAGGCGCATGCGCGATCCAGTGCGACGCGGGACGATTTTGGCCCACGTCTCAGTCAATGGCACCAACGCCTACCTTCTTTCCAAGGCGGCTCTCGCTCGCAAAGCGTAAATCAGCCGCGGTGACTCTCGGTCGGGTCATTCGCCTGAGCGAAGGCGAATTCACGCGGCGATGAAACGGTGCTGGCTAGGCTGAGCATTCGGTATCGAACCGCCGATCGACGTGCTGCACCATTCCATGCGAAGTGGTACCTCGATATGCAGCTTCTTCGAACTTGCGGGCAAGCACATCGCCAGCAAGAAAATCAGCCTGTCCACGGGAGTCAAGCGAGGATCAGCCATGAAGCGCCAAAGAAAGCTCTTTATAGCGGTGGCCACGGCATCGTTTGCCGTCCTGGGCGGCGCGGCGCTTTACGCGCAAGAAAAGAACAATGACAAGTACTCGCTGGTGTCGCCGGGTGGCATCGCGTTCGCTGACTTCCGAGGATACGAGGACTGGTCGGTGGTCTCTTCCGCCCGTACCGACGAAGTGCTCAAGGTGATCGTTGCCAACCCGACCATGATCAAGGCATACAAGTCGGGTATTCCGGGCAACGGCCAGCCTTTCCCGGAGGGCTCCAAGATCGTGAAGCTGCAGTGGAAGCCGAAGAAGAGCACGGACGCCCCCTTCGTGGTGGATGTGCCGGACGTCTTCTCGCAGGCGTTCGTTATGGAAAAGGACAGCAAGCGATTTCCGAAGACCGGCGGATGGGGGTATGCGCTGTTCAACTACGAAGTTGCATCCGACACGTTCAAGGTCGATCCCACCGCTCTCGCAGACTGCGGGCACAAATGCCATGTGAAAGTGGAAGCGAAGAACTACATCTTCCACCCCTACCAGAAGCGTTGAGCCACGCTCACCAAAGACGTTCACGGGAGAATGAAGGCGCCGCGGTCGCACACTTCGCGATCATCCATCAGCTGTGCAGGGGTTTGCGACATGACAGACATCAACGCATTGATCTCCCGCACGGTCGCCTCAACCCGCCGCTGCACTACCAGCATCACCGAAGCCATCCGGCATGTGCATCAGGCACGCCAGCTCGCCATCGAGGCAGGTTGCGCGCCAAAGATCACGGCCGCCCTGGAGCGCGCCGAACGGAATCTGCACGACGCGCAGCATGACACCCGCAACCATCGCAGGCATCTGCTTAGAAAAGCCGACCGGATGACGAAGCCACATGCCTGACTGACAAGCTTTGACTTTCGTAGGCAGCTGGGGATTCGATGGATGCCTTTGAGCTGAAGACGTTCATGGAGCCCGAGGCCGCGGGGGGGGCGCGGCAGGCCCGTCTCAACGGAGCCCTTGATAGGCGAGCCACACTGCGTGATCGGCAGGCGTGTCGATATCGAAGGCGGCTCCAGGAAGGTCGTGACCATCGACGTGGTCGAGATAGTGTTCGAGCAATCGCCGGGCGCCTTTTGTTCCTTGCGACGAGGCCAGTTCGCCGAAGTAGGCGCGCGGGAACAGGCAAGGCGGGCCCAGGTGGCCTTCGAAGCGGGCGGCCCGGATGCGCCCGGGTGCAGAGGCATATGCGTCGACTAAGGCCTTCAGGTCCGCGGCACTGATGCCTGGCTGATCTGCCAGCAGTACCAGTAACGCATGCGGCATGGCTTCCATGGCCATGGCGGTTCTGACACCAAGCCCCAGCGAACTGCCCATGCCGGTTGTCCAGTCGGGGTTCTCGGTGAGTTGCACCGGCAAGCCGGCGAGGCATGTCTTGACCGCCTCAGCGTAAGCGCCGGTCACCACGATCACCGGTGATAGGCCGGCCTCGAGTGCGGCCATGGCAGCGCGGCGCACCATGGGAATGCCTTCAATCGGCAGGGTCTGCTTGGCCGCCCCGAAGCGGCTGGCGTTTCCCGCGGCGAGCAGCACGGCGGCTATGCGCTGTCCGTGGCCGGTCATGGATGTATCGGGGACTGGGACTGGGACAAGGGCCCGCCGTTTCGGCCGTTACGCACCGCCAGGATTTCCGCGGCGACCGCCAGGGCAATTTCATGGGGTGTTTCCGACCCCACGTCCAGCCCTGCGGGCGCATGCAGCCGTGCCTGTGCCCGCGGGAAAGCCTCCCGCACACGTGCGGTTCGCTGACGCGATCCGATCACGCCGAGGTAGCCCACTGGCGTTTCCAGCAGGGCTTGGAGGTACGCGAGGTCGCGCTCCAGTCGGTGCGTCATGACCACGGCAGACGTGGCGTTGTCTAGCGGTACTTGCGCGATGAGTGCCTGGGGCGACGCGTTGATGCGGTGAATACCATCGGCCTCATCGGTGGTCTCATGCGTGTAGTCGACCAGCGTCGTTTGCCAACCCAGTCGCACCGACAATTCGGCGAGCGATCGCGCGCTGGCGCCGTCGCCAACAATGACCAGGGCGTGCAGCGGGCGCTGCGATTCGACGAGGACGGCGTAGTGCTTTCCATCCGTTGCGACCTGCCGGGTGACTGCAGCGATCGCTTGTGTCGCCCCGATCGAAGGCAGCTCAGCAGCGATGCGGTCGCGAAAAGACAGGTCTTCAATATTGCTCCAGTGGATGCCATCTGCCTGCACAAGTCGAAGCGGACGGGGAGCGAGTACTTGCTCATCTACTGCGTAAACGGTGGCCATGACGCCGGCGACACGGCGGGCATGCACTTGCGCGACCGTTTCAAGGAATGCGAGGTCGCGCGGCTCTCGTAGCGGCTCGATGAGTACTTCCAGCTCGCCGCCGCAACCGGTTTCAAGCATGACGTCCAGGTTGGCATGGCGCCCGTACTCCACCAGGGCCGGGTGACCGCTTTCGATGACCCGTTGCGCACGCAGCGCGATGTCCCGTTGCGGACATCCACCGGACAACTCGCACACCATGCGCCCGTCGGGCAGCACCAGCATGCTCGCGCCTGCGCGACGGAAGGTGGACCCGCGCGTCTGCGTGATGGTGACCAGTGCCCCACCGTCGCGGCCTGGCCCCAGGGCCAGGGCCCGGGCCGCGCGGTACAGAGAGTCGAACTCTTGGGCGACGTTCATGACTCGAGGCCAGGGAGGGTCTGGGCATCATGTTCCGTCATAAGGCCCGGCCAATGCCAGCGGCAACGGTGGGTGTCGATCGCGCCGGCGATGGGCCATGCAGGTGGCGCCGTCTGTGCGACTGCCGCGTCTTCACTTGTCTTTTCTTTCCGCAGGAGGAAGATTTGACGGTGTTTTCACCCGGCACGGGCCGCTTCGAGCGTTGCTGACAGCGCCTTGGTGACGCATGGCCGCGGTTCACGTATCCACGGTCCGGGTGAGCCGTGACGACACGACCTCGCAGGGAGATTGGCATGATCGTCCTTTCTATCAATGGTCAGGAAGCGCAGGTTGATGTTCCCGATGACATGCCGTTGCTATGGGTGTTGCGAGATGTCATTGGCCTGAACGGCACGAAGTTCGGATGCGGTATTGCCCAGTGCGGTGCCTGCACCGTGCATCTGGACGGCCAGCCGGTTCGCTCCTGTGTATTACCGGTGAGCGCTGCGGTAAACAAGAAAATCACGACCATCGAAGGCATCGGCGCCACGGAGGTCGGTAAGCGTGTGCAGCAAGCGTGGCTAGGCATCGAAGTGGCGCAGTGCGGCTACTGCCAATCGGGCCAGATCATGTCGGCGGCTGCGCTGCTCACGCAGACGCCGCAACCGACCGATGCGGACATCGATACGGCGATGTCCGGCAACCTGTGTCGCTGCGGCACCTACGTGCGCATACGCGCGGCCATCAAGCAGGCTGCCACTGGAATAATCACGTTGCCGCAGACCATCGCCTGAGATCTTGCAGCGCTGTTGCGTGGACGTTGTTACTGGCTTCAGACACCGACCGAGAGCTAAGTCATGGTTATTCGCGCTACCCCTGTTCAAGACGACGATGGACTGCAGGATCCGTCCCGCCGCGAGCTCATCAAGCGCGGCGGTCTGGTGGTGGCGTTCATGTGGCTGAGTGGGCCCATGCGTGCCTGGGGACTGGCGGACACGGCGCGCATCGACCAGGGCCAGCCGTTGTTTGCACCGAACGCCTTCGTGCGCGTCGGCAACGATGGCAGCGTGCAACTCGTGATGCCAAGCATCGAGATGGGGCAGGGAGCGTATACGGGCCAGGCCACCTTGCTGGCCGAGGAGCTGGACGTGGGGCTCGACCAGATCACCGTCGAGCACGCGCCGCCTAATCGCAAGCTCTATTCCAACCCGCTACTGGGCGAGCAGGCGACCGGTGGTTCGACCACCATTCGCTATTGCTGGTCGGCTCTGCGCAACGCGGGTGCCGCCGCGCGCTTCATGTTGGTGAGTGCCGCTGCGCAGCGTTGGAAGGTGGACCCCGCGCAATGCACGGTAGCGCGCGGCGTGGTTACGCATGCGCCTAGCGGCCGCACGCTGCGCTATGCGGAGCTGGCCGATGCGGCGGCGCAGGTGGCACCTCCCGATAAGGCACCACTTAAGAATCCCAGCGATTTCCAGCTCATCGGCAAGCCACTGCGTCGCGTGGATACGCCAGGCAAGGTGGATGGCAGCTTGCCCTTCGGCATCGACATACGCGTACCAGGCATGAAGGTGGCCACGGTGCAGGCCTGCCCCACGTTTGGCGGGCGGCTGGACTCGGTGGACGATACGCGCGCTCGCGCCGTGCCCGGCGTGCTCAAGGTGGTGAAGCTGGACAATGCGGTGGCGGTGATCGGTGAGCACTTCTGGGCGGCCAAACAAGGCCTGGACGCGCTGGATATTCGCTGGGATCGCGGTGCCAATGGCAGCTTTACCACGGAGCAGCTGTTCAAGGACATGGCGCAGGCATCCGAACATGGCACGCCGATCGTGGCGCGCAATGTCGGGCGTGTAGACGGCGCCAGCGGCAAGCTGGTCTCCGCTACCTACCAGTTGCCGATGCTCGCGCATGCCACGATGGAGCCGATCAACACGGTGGTCCACGTACGGCCTGACGCCTGCGAAATCTGGGTCGGTTCGCAGGTGCCTGCGCGGTGTGTCGATGTCGCTACCAAGATCACCGGCCTGCCGGCCGAGCGCATCATGGTGCACAACCAGTACATGGGTGGTGGCTTCGGGCGGCGCCTGTTCGAGGATTCTGTCGAGCAGGCCGTGGCCATCGCCAAGCAGGTGGACTATCCCGTCAAGGTGATCTGGACCCGCGAGGAAGACATCGCGCAGGACCGTTACCGTCCCGCCTATTACGACCGCATCTCTGCCACGCTCGACGGCCAGGGTAAGCCGGTGGCGTGGACACATCGCACCACGGGCGCCTCGGTGTTGGCGACCTTCGCTCCCCCCGCCATGGGTAAGAACGGTCTCGATCCGGACCTGGTGGAGAACGCGGCGGACCTTCCCTACGAAGTGCCGAACATGCGCGTGGAATGGGTGCGGCATGACATGCCCGCCGGCCTGGCGGTCGGTTGGTGGCGTGGTGTGGGGCCAACGCATACCGTGTTTGTCGTCGAGAGCTTCGTCGATGAGCTTGCGCTTGCGGCTGGCAAAGACCCGGTGGCCTATAGAAAATCGATGCTCGGCGACCATCCGCGCGCCCTGGCCGTATTGGAGTTGGCCACGCAGAAAGCGGGTTGGGGGCAGGGCACGCTGCCGCCGCGACACGGGCGAGGCGTCGCCCTGGCCGCGCCGTTTGGTAGCTACCTGTGTGTGGTGGTGGACGTGGAGGTGTCGCCGCAAGGCGAGATCCGCCTGCTACGCGCGGTGACCGCCGTCGATTGCGGCATGGTCGTCAACCCGAACACCGTGGAAGCGCAGATCCAGGGTGGACTGGTGTTTGGCTGGAGCGCGGCGCTCTACAGCGGCATCACCTTGAAGGAAGGCGCGGTGGAGCAGCGCAACTTCAATGACTATCGCGTGATGCGACTCAACCAGACCCCGCCCATGGAGGTGCACATTGTCCCCAGCACGGAGCAGCCGGGTGGCATCGGCGAAACCGCCACCGTCATGTCCATGCCTAGCTTGTTGAACGCGGTGTTCGCGGCGACCGGCGTGCGCATCAGGACCTTGCCGATCGACACCTCGGCGCTGGTGTCGGACCCCAATGCGCTCAAGGCCGTATTGTCGGCGACGACGCCGTCGCAAGTCCCCAGTGATGCTGCCTCGGTCGCGAGGATGCTTGTATGAAGATCGGTCGCCTCATAGCTGTGCTTGTCCTCCTGATCCTGCTGGGTGTGGTCGGTTTCAGCGCCTATGCCTTGCTCACCGTGCGCAACGGCGGGAACGATCAGGCACTTCAACCCCTCAGCGCCGGTGCCCCGGCCAGCATCACCGACCCGTTGGCGCGCGGCGAATACCTCACGCGCGCCGCCGATTGCGCGGCATGCCACACGGCGCCCGGCGGCCACGCCTTCGCCGGTGGCGTGGCCTTCACGTTGCCGATGGGTACCATCTATTCCACCAACATCACCGCCGATCTCGAGACGGGCATTGGCAGCTGGAGCGACGACGATTTCGTGCGTGCCTTGCATGCGGGCGTGAACAAGGCAGGCCAGCCGCTGTATCCCGCGTTTCCTTACACGTCCTATACGGCGCTCAGCCGCGCGGACATTCTGGCCATCAAGGCTTATTTGTTCAGCCTACCCCCGGTTCACGCGCCGGCGCGGGCCAACGACCTCTCGTTCCCCTTTAACCAGCGTTGGACCCTTAGCCTCTGGAACGCGTTGTTCCTCAAGAAGCAGCGCTTTGTACCAGAGCAGGGCAAATCCGAAGCATGGAATCGCGGCGCCTACCTGGCCACCGCGCTGGGTCACTGCAGCGAATGCCATACGCCCAGAAACAGCGCCTTTGCGCGAAAGGCTGGCGAGGACCTTGCCGGCGCCGAGCTGCAGGGCTGGATGGCCTACAACATAACCTCGGACAAGAATCACGGCATCGGTGCATGGAGTGAGCAGGAGCTGGCCGACTACCTGGCCAAGGGGCATGCCACAGGACGCGGCACTGCGTCCGGCCCCATGGCCGAAGTGATAGAAAACAGCCTGCAATACCTGACGCCGGAGGACATATCCGCCCTCGTGACCTACCTGCGCGAGGTGAAGCCACAGCAGGTCGGCGTCGCACTTCCGGCAGTAGCTGCCACGGGCAATGGAGCGCCGAAAGGCACGGCCGGCCTTGGCGAACAATTGTTCGTGGGCGCTTGCGCGGGTTGTCATCTCGACAACGGACAGGGTCGCCAAACCGACTATGCATCACTCGCCGGTCTACGCTCCGTCAGCGATCCTCATGCGAACAACCTCACCCAGGTGATCCTGCATGGGTCGCAGCTGCGCGTGGGTGCTCAACATGTCTTCATGCCGTCGTTTGGTCGCGCGTATTCGGACGCGGAAATTGCTGCGTTGTCCAACTACGTCGTTAGCCATTT
>DASXND010000220.1:0-4681 GCA_036495265.1 Dyella sp. | reverse complement strand
CGGGTGAACGGCACGCCACCGGCGCCGGCCAGCAGCGGGGCTACGGTCGGGCTGGACAGCAACGCCTGCACATTCGGCGGCATGCTGAAGTTTGCCGTGCCGGTAAGCGTGTGCGAGATCTTCGAGCGATAGTCGAAGGCCAGCTTGTCGTTCGAGGTGATCTTCCAGTACGCGCCGACCTGGTAGCCATAAGCCCAATCGTCACCCTTGATGCGGGCGATGCCATCCGAGCCCGGCGGGATGATGGTGTTGACCTGCTGGCCCAGCGCCTGGGCCTGGGCCGGCGTCAGCGCGCCAGCCAGCGCGGCCTGGTTGACCAGGCCCAGACCGACCGCGTTGTAGTTGATGGCGCTGGTCAGTTCGGCCGAGGTGCGCTGCGCGATGCCGCTCACGCCCAACGCAAAGTTATCGGTGACGTCGTAGGACACCGACAAGGTGGCGTCCAGCGAGGTGAACTGCGATTTGATGGCGTTGTAGCGGCCCATCCAGTTCTGCTGGTACTCGGTCTGGAAGCCGAACGGCACGGTGAACGCGCCACCGATGTGCCACTTGTCGTCGATCTGGGTGGCAAAGAACATCGCCGGGACCGGCATGGTCGTGCCGGCGTCGCCGCCGCTGCCACCGCTGATCGGGCGACCCAGCGCGTCATGGGCGGAGCCGCTGAAGGTGGTGCCGAAATTGATGGCGGTAACGTCCGCCTGGAAGTACGTGCCCTTCAGGTCGGACATCGCGGCCGGGTTGTTGGCCACGACAGACACATCCCCACCCGCCGTTGCGGAACCGGCGTAGGCGCGGCCCATGGCGGCGGCACTGTCTTCATGCAACTGGAAAGCGCTGGCTTCGGCGCGCTGCGGCGCAGCCAGCGTCCCCAGGATGGCCAGGCTCAGCGCAGCAAGCGTGAGCGGACGGCCCGCACGTGAAAATTGACGGAAAGACATCTGCATCAGCATTGCTCCTGCTTATCGTTGATCTGGCTCGGGTCGTAGCGGGAGGCTTGACGATGGCGCTGAATTCATACGCGCGTTTAACACCCCCGGCCGGCACTTTGCCGGCTCGCCGCGGGGCTTGCAAGTGCAGTCGCAGCAAACCTTCAAGGGGATGAACACCCATGTCGCGTGTTCGTGGGCGTTAGCCGAAGATCGCGACGTTCAGGTCGTGACGGGGACGTCAACGCCTTGGACTGTTACCCTTGCAGTCCGTACCGATGCCGGTGCGCCCTCCTTAACGATTCTCTGATGGGTGCCCCCTCATGCACTGTTTTGTCTATGCCAGCCAGCGCAAGCCCGACTCCTACCTGTGGTTGGGTCGCCGCGACGACTTCAGCACCCTTCCCGACTCGCTGACCCAGATGCTCGGCGAATTGCGCCTGGTGCTCGAAGTGGAACTGAACGACCAGCGCAAGCTCCCGCATGAAGATGCCCAGCAAGTGATGGAGCATTTGCGTGGCCAGGGCTGGCATCTGCAGCTGCCACCGCAGCAGACGCTGGGCGCTGCCAATCATCTTGCCTACAACAGCGCACCGCAGGATCGCAGTCGCGATCGTTGAACGTTCAATTTCATTGACGCTGTTAACACGGGATTACCGTCTGCCCTCGTAACGATTCCTATACTCCGCGCACATGGCCTACTCAAAAACGCGTCGCCCGCCCCCGCTGCTGCAAGCACTCGCCTGGTTCGTGCCTGGACTGATCGCCACAGCGATCGCCGCGCTCGGCGCGCACCCGCTTGCACTGATCCCGCTGCTGATAGCCAATGCCTTGACCATGGCGGCGGTGTGCCACGCCATCGGCTTCGATCCGGAGCCACATTTTGGACGCACCGTGCTGCGGCGAGGCGCGGCCTACCTGGTGATGTTCAGCGGTTACGTGGTGCTGGTGTTCCTGCTGGTCGCCTGGCCGATGCTCAGGTTGAACCAGGCGCCAAGCCTTAGCGCGGCGCTGCTGCTGGCCGGCGCACTGATGGTGGCACTGACGGCGCTGTGGCGCGTCTGGCCCGCATTCGGGCTGGTCTATGTATGGGACGACGCCTATCCGGCGCAAAGCGACGGCTCATGGATCTTTACGGCGACCGCACGCAGCCTGACGTTTGGCCGCCACCTGTCGCGCGAGGAACGCTTCTTCACGCACTTCCTTCCGGCGGCGTTCTCGCTGCTGGTGCTGGCCTTCGTCGCCGTCGCGCTGACCGGGCTCTATGGCGTGCTGCCATCGGAGATGCGCACGGCTGCGCTGGCCATCTACGGCGTCGTGTTGATGCCGTTAGGCTGCCTGGTGATCGCGAACCGCACCTTGCGCGCCCTGTTGTGCGAAACGCGGCGCCCACTGCGACGTCCATCTGCCGGCGTGGTCGAGCCGCGTCCGCCCGCCCCAGCGCCGAAGCCCGCGCCGCAACTGAGCGAGGAAGAGCGCACCGCGGGCACGCCCGAACAGGCACACGCCCTGCTGGCCGCCGTGCGTGACGGTGACATCGAGCGCGCGCTGGCCTTGGTCGAGGCCGGCGCCGATCCCAACACCATGGCGGCCAGCGGCGAACGCGATCAGCGCCCCGTGCTGACCCTGGCGGCCCTGCTGCCCGACACCAGGCTGTTGCGCGCCCTGATCGCCAAGGGTGCCGACGTGAACCGCGCCAGTGGCGGCCTGACTCCATTGCTTGCGGTGACCCGGAACAGTTGGCACGGCCGCGCCGATGCGGTGATGACCCTGCTGTCCAACGGTGCCAGCCCGCTGGCGGCGGACAGCGAGGGCAACACACCACTACACGGCGCGGTGCTCAGCGGCGAGCCGATCGTGGCTGCCATGCTGCTTGACGCCGGTGCCTCTATCAATGCGCTCAACAAGGCCGGCCTGAGTCCGCTGGCCATCGCCTGCCGCGCGGCCAACTGGCCGGTGGCGAAGTTCCTGCTCGAACGCGGCGCCAAGCCGAACCCGCCCGATGGCGAGCCGGCGATCGTCGCCGCGGCCGGCGTGGCCGACGACGATGTGGAAGGCGTCAAGCTGCTGCTCAAGCATCGTTCCTCGGTCAACGCCGTGTGTGCACGCCATCGCAGCGCGCTGATGGCCGCCGCCGCTGAAGGCCACGAGCAAATTGCGCGTGCGCTGCGCACCGCCGGTGCCGACGTGGGGCTCACCGATCGCCACGGCAGTACCGCCCTGATGGAAGCCTCGCGCGCCGGTGCCGTGGGCATTGTGAAACTGCTGGCCGAAGTCCAGCCCGATGCGCGCGTGCGCGACAGCCATGGCCGCGATGCGCTGACCCTGGCCTGCCAATCGCCGCATGCCCACGCCGACATGGTGCGCGCCCTGCTCGCACTGGGCGCCGAGCCCAAGACGGTGGGCAGCGACGGGCGCAGTGCGCTGGACCACGCGGCCGCGGCCGGTCGCTGGGACCTGGTCGCCCTGCTCGACCCGGAAACCCCGCTTCCCGCCAGCCTCAGCCGGGACGCGCTGCCGGAAGGCGCCGACACCCCCGCGCACCTGCTCGACGCGCTGCGCTTTGGTCACTGGGCCATCGTGTCCACCTTCGCGGCACGCGTACGCGAATGGCCGCAGGCGCAACTCGCCCAGCTGTATCTGGATCTCGCTGCACCGGGCCAGGGCGCGGCACGGCGTTGGTTGCTCGATCACGCCCTCGATCCCGAAGCGCGCCTGCAACCGCAGCTGGTCGACGATGCCGACACCATCGAAGAGCGCGAGCAGCCACTGCCGCCACTCGGTCGCCGCTTGTTCGACGCCTTGCTGCACCAGCTGCCGGCGGCCACCGAAGCGGTGGAAGACTTGCTGCAGGCGGGCGCGACGCCGGCCGGTGCGGGCCTGATCACCCAGGCCTTGCTGCGACTGGAAGACAGCGTGCAGGGCGCGGCGCTGCCGTTGGCCATGCTCGAGCGCGGCGGCGATCCGTTCGCCCCGGACGCGCGCGAGCGCACGCCGGTGCACCTGGCGGCCACCTTTGCACAGCCCGCCTTGCTGCAAGCGCTATTGGCGCGCGGCTGCGACCCCAATACCCGCGACCATCACGGACGAACGCCGCTGTTTGCTGCGTTGGAGCATGGCGAACACGCGCTGCCGCTGGTGCGCGCGCTGGTCGCGCATGGCGCCGATGCCGAGGCGATCGATGCCAATGGCGAAACCCCGCTCGGCCTTTCGCTGGAACATGCCGCAGTAGAGCGCTGGCTGAACTGGGGCGACTGGGCGCGCCCACGTCGACCGCTGCGCGCCGACGACCTGCCTCAGGCCGCGGCGGCCGGCGCCCTGGCCGCCGTCGAACGCCTGCTGGAACTCGGCTTCGCCGCCGACACGCAAGACCAGCAAGGCGCCACGGCACTGCTGCACGCCTGTGGCGCCGGTCATCGCGAGATTGCCGCCCTGCTGCTCGATGCGGGCGCAGACGCATCGCTGGCCGCCAACAACGGCATGACGCCGCTGACCGCAGCGGTCGGCGCCCGCCGCGAGGCCTTGATCGCGCTGCTGCTGCAGCATGGCGTCAGCGTGGACCAGCGCCTGCCCGGCGACGCCACGGCGCTGATGATTGCCGCCGCCATGGGCTATCCCGAGATTGCCGAGCAACTGCTGGAAGCCGGCGCCGATGTGAACGCGGTCGACGCACGTGGCCATGGCGCCCTGCACGCCGCGGCGCAGTTCGGCTTCGAGCACAACGACAGCCTGCGCGCCCGCCGCCTGTTCGATGC
>DASXND010000219.1:0-3576 GCA_036495265.1 Dyella sp. | reverse complement strand
AACAGTGTCTTGATCAGATTCATGAAGTGAGTGGCCGGCAAGACCTCACCGATCACGCGGATGACGACAGGCACATTGCGCAAGTCGAACACGAAACCAGAAAGCATCATGGCCGGCATGAAACTGGTGAGTAATGCGAGTTGGCTGGCCTGGAACTGATTACGCGTAACACCCGAGATAAATAGTCCCATCGATAGCGACACGACTAGATAGAGAAACGATGCCAGCACCACCACGATCAGCGAACCCCGAATGGGCACGCCGAAAAGCCAACGCCCCGCGATGAGGCACATGGTCATGTCGATGAGACCGACGACGACGTATGGCACGAGCTTGGCGAGCACCAGCTCCAGCGGCCTCACCGGCGTCACGAACAACGGCTCTAGCGTGCCACGCTCCCATTCGCGGGCAATCAGCAACGAGGTGAGGAAGGCGCCAGTGAGCGTCATGATCAATACCAGCAAACCTGGCACGAGATACCACGTGCTGATGCCCGCTTCGTTGAACCACATGCGCTGCTGAACGATCACGCCGCCCCCCTCGGCTTTGCCGCCAGCACGATCAGCCATCTTGAGTCCTTGATTGGCTAGCGCCCCTATCACGTAGCCTTCGACCGAGGTTGCCGTGGTCGAATTGACGCCGTTGAGCAATAACTGGATCTGCGCGTCACCCGCCGCCAAGCGTCGCGAGAAATTGGACGGGATGCGCACGATGGCGTCGAGGTCGCCTGCCAGCATGCGTCGCTGGGCATCCTGCATGTTTGGTGACCACATGGGATCGATATAAGGCGTGCCCTGGAAGGCTGCGAACACCTCACGGGCGGCAGGCGAGGTGTCATCCATCACCACCGCTACCGGCGAGTGATCGACATCCAGAGAAAGGCCGTAACCAAAAAGAAGAATCAGCGCGATCGGGAGCACCAGGCCCACCGCGAGGTTGCTGCGGTCGCGCAGCATCTGGCGAACCTCCTTGCGAGTCAGCGCAATCATGCGTTGCGCAAAGCCAGACCAGCTCATGCGGCTTTCTCCGTGCCGGCTTGTTTCTCATGGGCACGCGCCTGCTCCACGATGGCAATAAACGCGGCGTTCATGTCCGCGTCGTGATCCGTACCCGCCTTTTCGCGCACCTCTTGGGGCGTACCCAGCGCGAGCACGCGCCCGGCATCCTGGATGGCGATGCGATCGCAGTACTCGGCCTCTTCCATGAAGTGCGTGGTAATGACCACCGTCACGCCACCCTGCACCAGGGCTGTGATGGTGCGCCAGAACGAACGACGCGCCAGCGGATCGATGCCGCTGGTGGGCTCGTCGAGGAACAGGATGTCGGGTTGGTGCAGCAACCCTGCCGCCATGGCGAGTCGCTGCTTGTACCCGCCCGGCATGTCGCCGCTGATCGCGTCCGGGTCGAGTTGAAACTGGGTCTGCATGGCCTGCACGCGTGAGCGAAGCGCGTTCCCACGCAGGCCATAGGCTCCGCCGAAAAACTGCAGGTTCTCGCTGACGCTCAAATTGCCGTAGAGCGCGAACTTCTGTGACACGTAGCCGATTCGCCCGCGCGCCTGCGCACGGGCCGTGCGCAGATCCAGTCCGGCCACTTCAAGGTGACCGCTGGTGGCGGGCAGCAACCCGCAGAGCATGCGGAACGTGGTCGTCTTGCCCGCGCCGTTGGGGCCTAACAAGCCAAAAATCTCGCCACGCTGAACCTCGAAGGACGTGCTGGCAACGGCCGTGAAGTCACCGAACTTGCGCACCAGATCGCGCACGATGATCACCGGCGTCCCGTCGCCCTTTGCCGAGGCCTTCTTTTCGACAAGTGCATCGCCCTTGGCGGCTGGCGGCGCGTCCTCGCCGTGATGTTGACGAAGCAGCATCATGAACGCGTCTTCGAGTTCCTCGGGCCGCTCCTTGGGCGACAAACCCTGCAGCAATGGCTGCAGCTTTCCCGCATCGGCGTCGGGCTGGCGAATGAAGCGTACACTGCCGCCGCTGGGCACGGCGTCGATGATGAGATCGCTGGCGTCGATCAGCTTGGCCTGCAGATCACGGGCAGGCTCGTCCTTCGGCGGAGCGACGATGTAGGTGAGACCCTTGGCGCGCTTGCGCAACGCGTCCGGCGTGCCGTCCGCCAGTAGCTTGCCCTGATGCATGACGAACACTTGCGCGCATCGCTCGGCCTCATCCATGTAAGCGGTGCTGACGATCACGCTCAGGTGCTCATCGACGATCAGCTGCTCGACGATCTCCCACAGATCGCGCCTCGACAACGGGTCAACACCTACGCTGGGTTCGTCCAGCACCAGCAGGTCAGGCGAACGAACCAGCGTGCAGGCCAGCCCCAGCTTCTGCTTCATGCCGCCGGATAACTGGCCGGCGGGGCGGTTGGTAAAGCGGGCGAGGTCCGTCATGGCGAGCAAACGCTCAAAACGCTGCTTGCGCTGGTCCTGGCTGACGCCGTGCAGGTCGGCGTACAGATCCAGGTTTTCCTGCACGCTGAGATCTTCATAGAGACCAAACCGCTGCGGCATGTAGCTGACCCGATCCTGGATCGATTGCGGATCCTTCGTCGCATCGATACCCAGCACCTGCAGTTGTCCTTTGTCCGGCTTGAGGAGGCCGACGACCATGCGCAGCAGGGTAGTCTTGCCTGCGCCATCGGGGCCGACCAAGGCAGTCAACTCACCAGCCTTGACGGTCAGCGCGATGTCATCGACCGCGTGTATCGACTTCTTGTCTGGTCCGGCGAACGACTTGCGCAATCCTTTGGCAACGATGGTGGGGCCGTTATCAGCCATCGTGGCGTTCCGCCGATACATCGATGCGCACGGTGGCGGGCTGCCCTAGCCGGAGCGCGTTGTTGGCGTCCTGCACCAACACGCGCACTTCGTATACAAGGCTGGTGCGCAGTTCTTCCGTCTGTACGCTTTTCGGCGTGAATTCAGCGGTGGAGGAGATGAATCCGACGGTGCCTTGGACGGGTTGATTGGGGTGGGTGTCCGTCGTGACGCTCGCTGTCATGCCCGGCCTGACGAGGGCGAGCTGGGTCTCGCTGACATAGACCCGCACCCACTTGGGCTGCGTGAGTGCCAGCGTGAATACCGGTCGCTGAGGCGTCGCCATGTCACCGGGCTCCAATAAGCGTGATCGCACAACGGCGTCCGCCGGGGCAATCAACTCACCCAGCTTGATCTCGTGCGTATATACGGCGAGCTGAGCCTGCGATGCCTTCAACTGTGCCTCGGCACCAGCCACCTCCTCCTCGCGTGGCCCCAGTTCCGTCAGGCGCAATGCCTGCTGTTGCTCGTCGGCTTGTGCGCGCGTGACCTGCGCATTGCTGCGTGCGCTGTCGAGATCCTGGGGGCTCACGCCGTGTCCCTGCGTCTGGGCGGCGATGTCCTGAAGTCGGGCGAGGTCTTGCGCCGCCTTGGCGGCGCTGGCTTGCGCGGCCGCCAGGCGACTCTTTGCTTGCGCCAGTTCCTGCGGGCGCGAGCCGTGCTGAAGACGCAGCAGGTTTTGCTGCTGCACATCGATCTGTGCCTGCGCCTGAGCCGCCTGCAGCGCGAGCGTGCGCGTATCCAGC
>DASXND010000218.1:0-2696 GCA_036495265.1 Dyella sp. | reverse complement strand
GAGGCCTTGCCCGAAGTGATCGAGCAGTTCGAGCTGCACAAGTACACCAACGAGCGTCCGATTCGTTTATGGAAACCAGGCACCAGCGCGGCCAACCCGACCGGTTACCGCGGCCGCCGCGCCATCATGGAATTCCTGGTGATGAGCGATCCGCTACGTCGCATGGTGATGCAACGCGCCGATGCCGGTGAGATTGAACGGCAGGCGCGCGCCGAAGGCATGCGCACCATGTACGAGGACGGTATCGCCAAGGCGGTCGCCGGCATCACCACCCTCGAGGAGGTGTTGCGTGTTACGCAGGAGAGCTAAAGCTTCTACTCCCTCTCCCCTGCTGGGAGAGGGCTGGGGTGAGGGGCGGGTGCTTGCGAGGGCACGACTATCCGTTAGCGACGCCTGGATATCCCTCACCGTCATCCCAGCGAAAGCTGGGATCCAGCGTCTTTCCGCGCTACCAAACATCCAAAGGCACTGGATCCCAGCTTTCGCTGGGATGACGGTGAGGGGAGGTGGGATGACGGGTATGAGAGGTTGTTATGGCGAACACGGCCCCCTCTTCCCCACTTCTTTGCTCAAGCGAAGTTCCTTGAAGGTGATGGCGTGAGCCAATTCCGCTATCGCGCCATCAGTGCTGCCGGTGAGACGCTGCAGGGGCAGATGGAAGCGGCCAGCCTCGAGGAAGTGATCAGTCGCCTGCAGGATCAGGGCCACACGCCGCTGGATGCGCAGGCGGCGGGCGCCGATGTTGGCGGCAGTGGTCTGGCGGCGTTGTTCCGGCGCGGCCCTTTCACAGGCGATCAGCTGGCGCAGTTCACCTATCAGCTCGCCACCTTGCTTGGCGCCGGCCAGCCACTGGATCGCGCGCTGGGCATCCTGATGGAACTGCCTGAAGGCGAGCGCGCGAAGAAACTCATCGAGCGGGTGCGCGATCGTGTGCGCGGCGGCACGCCGCTGTCGCAGGCACTGGACGAAGAGCACGGCGTCTTTCCCAAGCTCTATATCAGCCTGGTGCGCGCGGGTGAGGCGGGTGGTTCGCTGGAGGACACGCTGCGTCGGCTCGCCGAATACCTGGAGCGTTCGCAACAGCTGCGCGGCAGCATCATCAACGCGCTGATCTACCCGGCCTTCCTGATGGTCGGCGTGCTTGGTTCGCTGCTGTTGTTGCTGGCCTATGTAGTGCCGCAGTTCGTGCCGATCTTCCAGGACATGCAGGTGCCGATTCCGTTGATCACCCAGGTGGTGCTGGCGGTGGGCAACACCTTGCAGTCGTGGTGGTGGTTACTGCTGATCCTGCTGGTGATGGGCGTGGTGGTGGTGCGTGCGCGCCTGCGCGATCCGGCCATGCTGCTGGCGTGGCATGCGCGCCTGCTCACCTTGCGGGTCGTCGGCCCGCTGTTGCTGAAGGTGCAGACCGCGCGCATCGCGCGCACGCTGGGCACCCTGCTGAAGAACGGCGTGCCGCTGCTGTCGGCGCTGACCATCGCGCGCCAGGTCACCGCCAATCGCGCGCTGGACCAGGCGCTCGAACAGGCGGCGGAACAGGTGAAAGGCGGCGCCGGCCTGAGCTTTTCCCTGGCTCAGTCGCAGCGTTTCCCGCGCTTGGCCCTGCATATGGTGCAGGTGGGCGAGGAGGCTGGCCAACTCGACACCATGCTGTTGAAGGTGGCCGACACCTTTGAGCTGGAAAGCCGCCGCGCCATCGATCGTCTGCTCGCTGCGCTGGTGCCGGCGCTGACCATCGTGATGACCCTGATGGTGGCAGTCATCATGGCGGCGATCCTGCTGCCCCTGCTGAGCCTCACCAGCAACATTCAGTGAGCCACGCTGTCCGATAAAGCAACTCTCCGACTCATTAACTACACGAGGTACCTGGACATGCAACAAGGGAATATGCGCCGTCTTCGCGCCACGCGCGGTTTCACCCTGCTGGAAATGCTGGCGGTGATCGTGCTGATCGGCATCATCGGCGCCGTGGTGGTGACCCAGGTGGGCAAGAACGTCGACAAGGGCAAGTACGGTGCGGGCAAGGCGCAGCTCACCACGCTCAGTCAGAAGATCGAGAACTACGCCTTGGACAACGGCACGCCACCGAAGCAACTGCAGGACCTGCTGGTGAAGCCGGCCAACGCGCGCAACTGGCAGGGCCCCTATGCGAAGGAGTCCGAGTTGCATGATCCGTGGGGCCACGACTTTGGTTACAAGTACCCAGGCGACCATGGCAGCTTCGACCTGATTTTCTACGGTCAGGACGGACAGCCTGGCGGCGACGGCTATAGCGCGGACGTGGGTAACTGGCAGTAATGATGGCTGTAGGGGACATGGGACAGCGAAAGGCGGGCGGCGCGGCCGCCTGTCGTCGCCTGTCTCGTGGCCCGTGTCGCGCATCGCGCGCCGCAGGCTTCACCTTGTTGGAAATGTTGGCGGTGATCCTGCTGATCGGCATCGCGGCGGCCGCGGTTGCCGTATCGGTGTCGCAAGGCCTGGCGAGCGCGCGCGTGAGCGCGGCGAGCGGCGAGCTGGCGGCGGCACTCCGGGCGACGCGTGCGCAGGCCATCGTCCATGGCGAAGAGCGCACGTTCGATGTGGATACGCGCGCCAATACCTATCGGCCCGCGAGTGGCGAGGTGGTGCGTTTGCCGTCAGGCATGCGTGTCGGCATCACCAGCGCGAAGGAAGACCAGGTCAATGCCACGACCGGG
>DASXND010000217.1:0-12985 GCA_036495265.1 Dyella sp. | reverse complement strand
CCGCGAAGCAAGGCTCCGCCGCCACTGGCTAGTCTTACGGCGAGGCCGGCAGCGTCACGCCACCCGAGGCTGCGGTGCCCTGCAGTCGCACGGCCTGCACCTTGGCACCGGTCGGGATGACCAGCGGCGCACCGGTGGAGTCCACCACGCGGAGCGACTGGAAACCGTTGCCGGTGCTCTGCCACTGGTAGACGTCACCCGTGCTGCCTACCCACAGGATGTCGGCCAGGCCGTCGCCGTCGTAGTCGGCGATGCTGGACATCGCATAACCCTTGGGCACGTCGCGAGTCTGCTGGTCGACCACGGTGAAGCCATTCATGATCCACCAACCCATCTTGTTGTGTGCCGGATTGGTCCAGATCAAGTCGGTCTTGCCGTCACCATTGAGGTCACCGGCGCCATACAGGACGAAGCCAGCTTGGTGATCGGCGACGCGCTGCCTGACGAAGTCACCCGCCTGGTTGTTGATCCATACGTAGACATTGTTGTTGGAAGGATTGGTCCAGACGATATCGGCGTAGCCGTCGCCGTTGACGTCAGCCACGGTGGGCACATAGCCCGGCATGGAAGCCATCGGGGTCGGGGTTTCCACGCCGAAGTGGTAGCTGCGAGCACCGCGGACGAAGACCAGTCCGAGATCGAGCTGCCACCACTCGATCTGGCCCGTGCTGTTGTTCATCCACAGCAGTTCGTCCTTGCCGACGCCATCGAAGTCGCCCGCACCCACCAGGGTCCAGTTCGGATCGTAAGGGTTGCCTACAGCATGGGCCAGGTAGCTGCCTTGCCCGCCCGAACCACTGGACAGCCAGACCTTGAGTTGATCGTCGGGGCCGGTCCAGGCCAGGCTGGCCAGATCGAATCCGGGCACGAAGAAGTTCGGCCCAGTGCCCGACGGATCGTCGATGTGAGGATAGAAGGCGCCGATCGCGCCGATCGTGTAACCCTTGGCGACCGACTGCGACTTGGTTTGTAGCGCGATACTGCCCTTCATCGCGATGTCGGTGAAGATACCCGCCACCGGATCGACCAGAGCGATGTCGCTGTAGCCATCCTGCCCCGGCAGATACGGACTCAGGAAGTCGCCCGGAGAGGCGTAACCGCGCTTGCGAGGCTGGTCGTAGGCCACCATCGCATTGACCAGGTTTGCCACATTGACGCTGCCCAGGCCGGTCGCGTAATCGTAGCCGGCGCCGGTCTTCCAGGCCGGTGCCAGCGCGACATCGCCGCCGTGGCTGAGCACACCAAAGCTGTTGCGTGCCGCACCGCTAAAGCAGTCGCTCGTGCCGACGTAGCAGGGCTCGTCGATGTCGCCCTGGGTGATGTCGTTGAATACGCAATGGTTGGTGAGCGACGTGCCGTTGGACGAATTGCACGCACTCAGCATGGCCTTGTTCGGTGATGCGTTCGTGCCGTATTCCCTCGCGCCCAGCTCATACAGTGCCGGTGCGATGTTGCCATGGCTCTGACCCGAGGCCTGGTTGATCAAGGCCTGGATGCCAGCCATGGCCGGCGCTGCGAAGGACGTGCCACCAGCGCTGTTGAACAACACGTTGTCCGGATTGCTGTAGTCACACGAGGTGCCCCCAACATTCGGGTCGGACATGCAGAAGATCAGCGCATGGCCATACAGGCCGTTGGCCGCGAACAGGGCGATATCCGGTTGCATGCGCGTAGCGCTGGATGGCGCGCCGTAGACGCCCGTCTGCCAGATCGGCTGGCTCCACAAGACGCTGGGGCCCCCGCTGCCTCCCGCGGTGTTCATGTAGTTTTGGCCTGTGGCGGCGTTGCACGCCGTCACGCCGTTCTTGAGATTGAGTACCGCATCGAGCTTGCTGCTGGCGCAGGAGTCGTTCCAGGTCTGCTCCGGGATATAGCCCAGCGCGGAAAGCCCGCCAGCCAGGTTGGTCGAGGTCCAGTAATGGGCCGTCTGGCCGAAGTCGTCGAAGTCCGTACCACCTACCGACACGTTGAACGGCGTGGATGACATCGCATTGACGTTGATGCCGAATGATGCGGCGCGTTGGTTCTGGTCGCAGCCAGCCGAGCCTGCATCGCCGGAAGACACATAGACCGTGACGCCTTCGGCTGCAGCCTGCTGCCAGATCAGCCCCACCGTG
Source organism: Dyella sp. (assembly GCA_036495265.1). GTDB lineage: Bacteria > Pseudomonadota > Gammaproteobacteria > Xanthomonadales > Rhodanobacteraceae > Dyella. The sequence continues at coordinate 10,868 of DASXND010000217.1, read as the reverse complement.
TTGACGACATTGGTGATGCTGAGGACTTCGCATTCACCGTAGCTGAGGCTGAATACCGGCGGTGGAGGCGCGTCCTGATTGTTGAGCATGTTGAGCGCCGCCGTGAACGGGCCGAACGTGGGGCTGTTGCTGTCATCGCAGGAAGCGAACACCACGTGCGCATCCGGTGCCGCGGCTCCGATCCATTCCGCATCCAGCGCCGCCTCGCCCTCGTCCCCATTGCGGCCCGGGTCTGCGCAGCTGGTGTCGCCGGCAAACGCGACCGGATTGAGATAACTGACCGTGCCCTTGGCGTCAGCCGGCAGGAAGGCGCTGCGGAAAGTCGCGATGTCAGCTGGCAGCACGTCGGTACGCTCGAGCACCGCCACCGTCTGGCCCGCGCCACGAATCGGCGTGGCCTGGCCCCAAAGCGGCTCCACGTTGTAGATCTTGTTGAAATCTGCCGGCGCGACGTCGTAGATGGTCTGCTTGTTCAGATCGCCCGGCGGCACGGTGTAGTCCGGGCTCAAGGCCACCTGCTGCCACTTGCCCGAGTGCTTGTCTTTACGGACCACACCGACATTGTGGTACTGCGGTTTTGGAAAAAAGTTGTCCAGCGACGCAACACCCATCACCACCGGCGACAGCGCCTCAGGAATTTGCTGCTCGCTCGTATTCGCGAAATGCGACTCGCCATTGAGCTGGTAGCTATGCATCTGGGTATGGAAGGCGTTGCCGACTGCCGACGCCGTGCCCGAGAAGCGGATCATCATGCCCGTGGGCAGGACCTTGTCGACCTTCAGGCCCTGCGAGGTCAGCCACTGCGTCACCTTGGTAATGTCCGATTGCGCCGGGCCAAACATCGTGCCGACCTGCGTGGCCGTCAGCCACTGGTGATAATGCGGCGAGCTCGGATTGTTCAGCTCATTGACATAGGCATCGAATCGGCCTTGCTTTTCCGGACTGCGCTTGAGTAGCAGCGTCATGTTGTGGATAGGCACGGCGCTGGACAGCGCACCCGCATCATTGGCAATGGCGGCCCTGAGTGCACGGCTGCCTTGCACCGTGACCAGGCGCTTGTTATCCACCGCATCGGTAATGCGTGCGGTATCCGGCGCGAGCGCAGGCACCGCACTGGCGGGCGCGGCGGCCGCCCTGGCGCCGGGCGAGATGGCGCCGAGCAATAGGAATCCTGCGGCGAGCAAGCCGCCGTATCGAATCATAGACATGTTCTTTCCTCCCAAAGATGGACGTGCGTCCACAAATTGATGTGTGCCCACCCGTTTCTGGGCAACATCGCGCACCGGCGTCTCACACAAGCTCAGCTCGGCACGGTTTCATCGCACTGACATCATTCAACGATGAAATCGCTTCGTCCCACTCCATCCATGGGCCGCACGATGGTGACTGGCGGACCACAGATGCAGGCCCCCTGCGACTTTCACTGCCGTTTTCCCCAAAACCCGCACTGTGCCAACGCCGGGGGCTGGCACAAGAGGGCTCCCTACGGAAAGTAGAGAAGACACTGTTCCCCGTCACGCACGACTTCTTCGCTCGACTTACCAAATCTCATCGCGCAACATCGGCAAGCCGCCGAAGACCTGGCATGCGGACATGCACATTCGCCTCAGTACTGACCACTCATCGAGAAAAGCGATGTGGCACCGCCTTAAAGCCTGGTTAGACCGTATTCCGATCAGTGACCCTGTCGATCGGCGCAACGCCGTCTTCATGCAGATCTTCCTGGCCTTCGAAGGCTGCCGAACGCCACTGATGAAGATCTACTTGTTGTCGTCCGAGTGGGCTTACATGACAGCCGCCTTTTTCGAGAAGACGGCATCGGGCAAGAGCCTTTCCATTGCCGTCGACCTGGGAACCGACCTGGCCATGACGGTGGCCGCCTGGCTTGGCGTCTACCTGATCCGCATCGGCAAGTTCAAACAGGCCGTTACACAATTCCTTGCCGTACAACTTGTCTCGGGTCTGTTCGCTTATGGGACCTTCGGATACAAGGTGTCGCCAGGCGATTCGCTGCTGGTCATGGCGCTGGCCCTGGGCGGCCTGATGCTCGGGCGTCGTGCGCTATGGGCGATTTATGTCTCGATACTGCTGATCTTCGCGGCAGGCATGACGTCGGATTACCTGCACGATCCGAGCGTGCATCGCGGTGTGTTCGCCGCGTATAGCAGCCTGCTGTTCCGCACGTTCAGCTATGCGCTGATCACGATCATCCTGGACCGAAGCATCGGCGCGCTGCGCGAGGCGCTGGCGGAATCGGATATGCATCGGCGGCAATTGCAGCTGGAGATGTTGGAACGCGAACGCGCGCAGGAACAATTGCTGCACGCCCACAAGATGGAAGCCGTCGGCCAGCTGGCACAGGGCATTGCGCATGATTTCAACAATGTGCTCGGCATCATCCTGGGCTTTGCGAGAGAACGTCACCGGCTGGACGAGCCCGACGCCGAACCTCGCGCGGACGCGATGGCGCTTGCGCAAGCGCTTGCCGGCGTCGAGATGGCTGCACGTCGTGCCGACTCGATCAGTCGCAAGCTGCTCAATTTCAGTCGACGCGACTCTCCCCACGTCGAGATCTTCGATGTGGCAGAGGCCACGTCGGACCTGCATCCGTTGTTGCGCCAGTTGTTTCCGTCAAATGTCTCGCTGTCCATCCAGACTCCCGGCTACCCGCTGCCCATCCGCTTTGATCGCAGCCAGTTCGAACTGGCGATCCTGAACATTGCGGCCAACGCCCGGGACGCTATGCCAGAGGGCGGCGGGTTTGAAATCGTCGTGGCGCCGGACGGTCGGGAGACCGTGTCGCTGACGCTGCGCGATGACGGTGCCGGGATGAACGAGGAGACGAAATCCCGGATCTTCGAACCGTTCTTTACGACCAAGCCGATCGGCAGCGGCACGGGTGTCGGCTTGACTGTCGTCTACAACCTCGTCCGCCACGCTCATGGATGGATCGAGGTACACAGTGCGCCAGGCATCGGCACCAGGTTTCAGATCCGACTTCCGCTGGCTAGCGAAAGTCCTGCAGGAACAGGGGAAATCGCGCGGGCAGGGCTCGCACTCCAGGATGTTCCTTCATGAGTCTCAGGATGACGGCGACCGCTCCGCGACGCATCAAATGAGCACGAACACATAGCCTTCGCCGTGCACGGCATTCAACGGCAACGGCACGCCAAGCACGCGCTCTACTTTTTTGCGCAACCTGTGGATGAGCGAATCCAGCCGGTGCGGATCAAAGTCGTAGGCATTGGGCGTGAACTTGGCAATCAATTCGCTGCGTAGGACCAATTGATTCGGGGTCTCGAGGAGCGCGGCCAGCAGCCGGCTCTCGGCCTTGGTGATGGCAACGACGCCACCCCCCGGTGAAAGCAGGCACCAGCCGTCAGCATCCAGTCGCCATCGTCCCGTCGCCGGTGACGGTGTGCTCCGCAAACGGCGCGCCAGGCTGAAAAGTGTCGCGGCCAGCACGTCGATGTCGACCGGCTTCGAAAGGTAGGCGTCGGCCCCTTCGGTCAGCCCACGTACTCGATCGATGTTCTCCTGCCGCCCCGTCAGCATGACGATGCCCACCTCCGGCCGCAGCGCGCGAACCTGGCGGGCCAGGTCAAAGCCGTCCCCATCCGGCAGGCCCACGTCCAGTACCAGGATATCGGGCCAGTTTTCCGCTGTATGGACCGCAAGGTCCGAGGCCCTGCCTATGGCCACGACATCGAAGCCGAACCTGCGCAGCTGGGGCGTGAGCACGTGATCCCGCAACAAGTCATCATCTTCAAGCACAAGCACTCGAAGCGGGGATGGAACGGGGACATCGGGCAAGACCGGGACACCCATCGTAGATTTCTTCCATGGATAGCAGAAATCAGGCAAGCACGCCCACGATCGGCTCACCGTTGGATCGACTGCGCTGCACGATCGTCCTGCCATTCACAATCGTCGCTCGTGCCTTGTCGGGTGACCGGTGAAGCGCACCGTGATGCTTGCCCTTATGCTATGCCACCGCGTGCCGCTACGTAGCTGGCAGCCACCTTATCCGGAGTCCGTTCCCCGTGAGTGACCTGATCAACGTCATCCTGCTCGGCATCATCGAAGGCATTACCGAGTTTCTGCCGATCTCGAGCACGGGGCATCTGCTGATTGCCGAGAAGTTTGGTCTCGGCGGACGCTCGGACCTGTTCAATGTAGGCATTCAGGCCGGCGCCATCCTGGCGGTGACCTTTATCTATTGGAGCCGCATCTGGGAGCTGTTCACCCGCTGGCGCGAACCGGCCAATCGCGACTATCTGCTGAAGCTGGTGGTGGCCTTTCTGATTACGGCCGTGCTGGGTCTGGTCGCGGTGAAGCTCGGCTTCAAGCTGCCGGAAGCCGTGACACCGGTGGCCTGGGCGCTGGTGATCGGCGGTGTCTGGATGCTTGCCGCCGAGCGCCTGGCGGCGCGCCAGCCGGATCGCACGGAAGTGACCTGGCGGGTGGCCATCCTGGTCGGTATCGCGCAGATGGTGGCGGGTATTTTCCCGGGCACCTCGCGCTCCGCCGCCACCATCTTCACCGCCATGCTGGCGGGTACCAGCAACCGCGCTGCCGCCACCGAATTCGCCTTCCTGGTCGGTATTCCAACCATGTATGCCGCCTCCGGCTATGAGTTGCTGAAGGTGGTGAAGGAAGGTGGCGTGCACGAAGACTGGACTGCCCTGGTGGTCGGCTTCATCGTGTCCGGCATCGTGGGCTTTATCGCCGTGAAGTGGCTGCTCGGCTATATCCGCAGCCACCGCTTCACGCCGTTTGCGATCTACCGCATCGCCCTGGGCATTGCCCTGTTGCTGTTGGTGCCGGCGGGCGCGTAAGCGCCCGTGCTCAGGCGCGGATGCGCTCGGGCTCCGCCGTCACTGCCACTGGTTTCTTGTGCCGCTCCGGCTCATTGGTACGTTCAAATACCTCGCGCACCCATTCGATGAAAGCCTGCACGCGCGCCGACAGGTGCTTTTTCTGCGGATAGACGATCCATACCGGCTTGCCAGTGGACATGGTGTCGGTCATCACCAGTTCTAGCTTGCCAAAGTCGAGCATGCAGGCAGCAATGATGTGCGGCGTCTGAGTGATGCCCAGCCCCGACACCACGGCCTGGATCACCGACTCGGCATCATTGATCAGCATGTGCGCATCGATGTCGACACTGACCTGCCCACTGGGTGTATCGAACTGCCACTGTCGTGGGCGGCCGTTGGGAGCGACGTAGTTGATGCAGCGATGCTGCTTGAGGTCTTCGATGCTCTGCGGCGCCCCGTAGCGGGCGAGATACTCGGGCGAGGCGCATACCACGTTGCGCAGGTAGCCGATCTTGCGTGCGATGAGACTGGAATCTTCCAGCGGGCCCAGGCGAATGGCACAGTCGATGCCTTCCTCATTGAGGTCATAGGCGTAGTCGCACATCGACAGTTCGAGGCGGATATCCGGGTAGCGCTGCTCGAACTCGGCCAGTCGCGGAATCAGCAAGGCACGCCCCACGGCAGCCGGGACACCAATCCGCAACTTGCCGCTGGGCTTGCGGCTGGCATAGCCCAGCGCCTCAGTGGCCTCGGTGAGATCGGCAAGGATTTCCTTGCAACGTGCGTGGAACGAGGCCCCATCGTCGGTCAATCGCAGCGAACGCGTCGAGCGGAACAGCAGCCGGGCGCCCAGCTGTTCCTCCAGCCGCGACACGGCGCGACTGACCCCGGAAGGGGTCATGCCCAGTTGGGCGGCAGCGGCGGCAAAGCTTTTGGCCTCGACGACGCGGACAAAGGCGGAGATTGCGGCAAAGTCTTCCATAGGCTGGCTTCTCACCCCATTCGTGACTCGCAGTCACTATTGCGTTGCACCAAAACGTATTTATTGAACCCGATGGTACACCTAATCTCTCGGCCCTGTTCGTCGGCGTGCCCCTGCCCCGACGACTTCAATCTGGGAGCGCGACATGAAGAAACAATGGATCCTCGCCATTCTTGCCCTGGCCGTGGTGGCTGGCAGCTGGGGCTTGCTCGGCCATAGCGCTGACACCCACGCCCAAACGGCGCCTGCGGGGGCACCGCCTCCGGTCACCGTATCTCAGGTGCTGGTCCGCCCGGTCGACGACGCCGACGAGTTCACCGGCCGCCTGCAGGCCGTCGACACCATTCAGTTGCGGCCACGTGTCGGCGGCTATGTCGATTCGGTGCATTTCCAGGAAGGCGCCGCCGTTCGCAAGGGGCAGCTGCTGTTCCGCATCGACCCGCGCCCTTACCAGGCTGAAGTCGATCGCCTCAGCGCGAACCTGAGCCAGGCCCGGTCCGAGCAGGTGCTGGCCCAGGCCAATGCCGAACGCGGGCGCCGGCTGCTGGAACAGCACGCCGTCGCCCGTGAAGAAGCCGACCGCCTGGCCACCGCTGCCGAAAGCGCCAAGGCCCAGGTCGCCTCGACCACGGCCGCGCTGGATGCCGCCCATCTCAATCTCAGCTTCACCGAGGTGCGCGCACCCATCGATGGCCGCGTCAGCAATGCCCTGGTGACGCCGGGCAACCTGGTCACCAGCAGCGACGTGCTGACCAGCGTGGTGAGCATCGACCCGGTCTACGCCTACTTCGATGTGGACGAACACAGCTACCTGAAGTTCGATCGTCAGCGTCGCGAACATGGCAGCTCGCCGCAGATCACCATGGCGCTGGCCGACGAGAAGGGCTTTCCGCATACGGGCCGCATCGACTTCGTCGACAACCAGCTGCGCGCGGGCAGCGGTACGATCCGACTGCGTGCCGTGTTCGACAACGCTGACGCGCGCTACACCCCGGGCCTCTACGTACGCATCCAGCTGCGCAGCGATAGCCGCGAGCCACGTGCCCTGGTCGACGACCGCGCTGTCGCCACCGACCTCGGCAACAAGTTCGTCTACGTGATCGACAAGGATCGCAAGGTTGAATACCGCCGCGTGGTTACCGGCCCCCTGCTCGATGGCCTGCGCGTGGTGACGGAAGGCCTCGACGCCAAGGACGTGGTCATCGTCAACGGCCTACAGCACGTGCGGCCGGGTGTGGAAGTGAACCCGACCAAGGTGGCGATGGAAACGCGCAGCCTCGATCCGAACAAGCAGCTGGCGCAGGCCGGTGGTAGCTCGGTGCAGAACGCGGCGCGGAACCCGTAACCCCGGCTCCTAATTCGTCATTCCAGCGAACGCTGGGATGACGGCTCTACCGAATCTTCCTCGAAGCAGCACACAACGACGCTTCTCCCGCCCAACGGGAGAGGGCCAGGGAACTTGCAACCTCGCGTTTGAAGGATGCACCTCCCAAATCCCCGCCCAGCGCGGGAATGGTGCCAAAGAGCAACCAGGACGAATGCAATGAAAATCGCCCAATTTTTCGTGGACAGGCCGATTCTGGCTGGCGTCCTCTCCGTGCTGATCGTGATTGCCGGCGGCATCGCGCTGTTCCGGCTGCCGATCAGCGAATACCCCGAAGTGGTGCCGCCCACCGTGGTGGTGCGCGCCAGCTACCCCGGCGCCAACCCCAAGGTGATCGCCGAAACCGTCGCCACACCGCTGGAAGAACAGATCAACGGCGTGGAAGGCATGCTCTATACCAGCTCGCAGTCCACCAGCGACGGTGCGATGACGCTTACCGTCACGTTCGCGCTGGGCACCGACCTGGACAATGCCCAGGTGCAGGTGCAGAACCGCGTGGCGCAGGCGCAACCGCGCCTGCCGCAGGAAGTGCAGCGGCTCGGCGTGACCACGCAGAAAAGCTCGCCCGACCTGACCATGGTGGTGCATCTGATCTCGCCGGATCAGCGTTACGACATGCTCTACCTGTCGAACTATGCGCGCCTGCACATCAAGGACCAGCTGGCCCGTCTCGATGGCGTTGGCGACGCGCAGATTTTCGGTGCTGGCGAATACAGCATGCGCGTATGGCTCGATCCGCAGCGCCTGGCCGTGCGCCAGTTGACCACCGGTGACGTCGTGCATGCGATCGAAGAGCAGAACGTGGCCGTAGCTGCCGGTGCGCTGAACGCACCGCCTGGCCCGAACAGTGCCGCCTTTCAGCTCAACATCAACACGCAGGGCCGCCTGATCAACGAGGAAGACTTCCTCAATATTATCGTGCGCACGGACACGAACGGCGGCGTGACCCACCTGCGCGACGTGGCACGCGTCGAGCTTGGCGCGGACAACTACGCGCTACGCAGCCTGCTCAACAACCACCCCGCGGTGGCGTTGCCGATCTTTGCCCGCCCGGGTTCCAACGCGATCCAGATTTCCAACGAAGTGCGCGCCACGATGGCGGCTCTGAAGAAGGACTTCCCGCAGGGTGTCGACTATCAGATCGTGTATGACCCGACGGTATTCGTGCGCGGCTCGATCGAAGCCGTGGTGCATACGCTGTTCGAGGCGATTGCGCTGGTCGTGCTGGTGGTGATCCTGTTCCTGCAGACCTGGCGTGCGTCGGTCATTCCCCTGGTCGCCGTTCCCGTCTCGCTAATCGGCACCTTCGCGGTGATGTTGCTGGTGGGCTTCTCGCTCAACGCGCTGTCGTTGTTTGGCCTGGTGCTGGCCATCGGCATCGTGGTGGACGATGCCATCGTGGTGGTGGAGAACGTCGAGCGACATATCGAGCATGGACTCTCGCCGAAGGAAGCGACGCGCAAGGCGATGACCGAAGTGACCGGGCCCATCGTGGCCACGGCGCTGGTGCTGTGCGCGGTGTTCGTGCCGGCCGCCTTCATCAGCGGCCTCACCGGCCAGTTCTATCGCCAGTTCGCGCTGACCATCGCGATCTCCACGGTGATCTCCGCCTTCAATTCGCTCACCCTTAGCCCCGCGCTGGCCGCCCTGTTGCTGCAGGAACGCGGTGCACCGAAGGACAAGCTCAGCCTCTTCATCGATCGTGCGTTCGGCTGGCTGTTCCGTCCGTTCAATCGCTTGTTCGAGCGCAGTGCGAACGGTTACGTGGGTGGCGTGAAGCGCATCCTGCGTTCGGGCTCGATTGCCCTGGTGGTCTATGGCGGTTTGGTGCTGCTGGGCCTGTTTGGGTTTGCGCATGTGCCGACCGGCTTCGTACCGCCGCAGGACAAGCAGTACCTGGTGTCGTTCGCGCAGCTGCCGGACGCCGCGTCGCTCGACCGCTCGGAAGACGTGATCCGGCGCATGAGCGATATCGCGCTCAAGCAGCCGGGCGTGGAGAGCGCGGTGGCGTTCCCGGGCCTGTCGATCAACGGTTTCACCAACAGCACCAACTCGGGCATCGTGTTTGTCACGCTCAAGCCGTTCGAGGAGCGTCGTGACGCTTCGCTATCGGCCGGTGCGATCACCGCGGCCCTGCAGCAGAAGTACGCCGGTATTCAGGACGCCTACATTGCGATTTTCCCGCCTCCGCCGGTCAATGGACTCGGCACGATCGGCGGCTTCCGCCTGCAAGTGGAGGATCGTTCCGACGCCGGCTTCGAGGAGCTGTACAAGCAGACGCAAGGGCTGATCCAGGCCAGCACCAAGGTGCCGACCCTGGCCGGCCTGTTCTCCAGCTATCAGGTGAGCGTGCCGCAGATCGACGCCGATGTGGATCGCGAGAAGGCCAAGGCCGAGGGCGTGGACCTGGCCGATGTCTACCAGACCATGCAGGCCTACCTCGGCTCGCTCTACGTCAACGACTTCAACCGCTTTGGTCGCACCTACCAGGTGAACTTGTCCGCCGAACCGAGCTTCCGTCATGAACCGGAGGACATCCTGCGCCTGAAGACGCGTAGTGCCAGTGGCGAAGCGATTCCGTTGGGCTCGTTCGTCACCATTCGCCAGAGCGTGGGTCCGGATCGTGTGCAGCATTACAACGGCTACCCGACCGCCGAGATCAATGGCGGTGCGGCACCCGGCTTCAGCAGCGGCCAGGCGCAGGCCGCCATGGAGAAGCTGGCCCGCGAGAACCTGCCCAACGGCATGACGTTTGAGTGGACCGAGCTGACCTATCAGCAGATCCTCGCCGGCAACACCGCGATCCTGGTGTTCCCGTTGTGCGTGCTGCTGGTGTTCCTGGTGCTGGCGTCGCTGTACGAAAGCCTGCTGCTGCCGCTGGCGGTGATCCTGATCGTGCCGATGGTATTGCTGTCTGCCATCTCCGGTGTGTGGTTGTCCGGTGGCGACAACAACATCTTCACCCAGATCGGTCTGATCGTCCTGGTGGGCCTGGCGTGCAAGAACGCGATCCTGATCGTGGAGTTCGCCCGCGAAGCACAAATCATCGAAGGCATGGATCGCACCCAGGCCGTGCTGGAAGCCGCTCGCCTGCGCCTGCGCCCGATCCTAATGACCTCGTTCGCTTTCATCATGGGCGTGGTGCCCCTGGTCACCTCGCACGGCGCGGGTGCGGAAATGCGTCATGCGATGGGTGTGGCGGTGTTCGCCGGCATGCTGGGCGTTACCTTCTTCGGCCTGATCTTCACCCCGCTGTTCTACGTGCTGGTGCGCGGCTGGAGCGAACGCATGAGCGAACGCCGCCGTGCCCGCAAGGCCGCTCACGCGAGCCTGCCGGCACCTGCTTTGGAGAATCACTGATGAAAATGCTCACCGCACTTGCCGCCTCGTTGATCCTGGCCGGCTGCGCCAGCGTCGGGCCTGACTATCACGCGCCGGTGGAAAAGCCGGTTGCCGTGCATGGTGTGAATGGCCAGCAGGAATCGACCGAGGGTTTCCAGGCCAACTGGTGGAAGCAGTTCAACGATCCGACGCTCGACGCGCTGATTCAGCGCGCCGCGCAGAACAGCCCGGATCTGAAGATTGCGTACGCCCGCCTGCGTGAATCGCGTGCCTTGCTCGGGGTCGCCAAGTCGCAGCAGATTCCCGATGTGGAAACGGTGGCGAACTATTCGCGCAGCCG
>DASXND010000216.1:0-7130 GCA_036495265.1 Dyella sp. | reverse complement strand
GGCAGGCCGGCCGCCATTACAGCGTGCGGGCCACCTCGATACGCTCGAAGCATTCGATCTGATCGCCGACCTTGACGTCGTTGTACTGCTTCACGGCGATACCGCATTCCATGCCGTTGCGCACTTCGTCGACCAGTTCCTTGAAGCGACGCAGCGATTCCAGTTCACCCTGGAAGATCACCGTATTGTCGCGCAACACGCGGATCGGCTTGCTGCGCTTGACCGTGCCTTCGATGATCATGCAGCCAGCGACCGCACCGAACTTGGAGCTGCGGAACACTTCGCGGACCTGCGCCACACCGATGATCTCTTCGCGCACTTCCTTGCCGAGCAGGCCGGAAGCCGCCTGCTTCACCTGGTCGATCACGTCGTAAATGATCGAGAAGTAGCGCACGTCCAGACCGGAGGTATCGATCACCTTGCGGGCGGAGGCGTCGGCACGCACGTTGAAGCCGATGACCAGCGCCTTGGAGGCCACGGCCAGGGTGGCGTCGGACTCGGTGATACCGCCCACACCGGCCGCGATCACGTTGACCTTCACGTTCTCGTTGCCGATCTGGCTGAGCGACTCGCGCAGTGCCTGTACCGAACCCTGCACATCGGCCTTGACCAGGATATTGAGCGTCTGCTGCTCAACGCCCGCACTCATCTGGGCCATGATGTCCTCAAGGCGGTTGGCCTTGCTGACCATGCGCGTCTCGCGGCGCTTGAGGTGACGTTCGGCCGCCACTTCGCGGGCGAGGCGCTCGTCAGCCACCACCACGAAGTCGTCGCCCGACTCCGGCACGCCGGAAAGACCCAGCACCTGCACCGGAATCGACGGGCCGGCTTCCTGCACCTGCTTGCCGCTTTCGTCGATCAACGCACGCATACGGCCGTATTCGATACCGCATACGACGAAGTCGCCACGCTTGAGGGTGCCCTGCTGCACCAGCACGGTCGCCACCGGACCGCGACCGCGATCCAGGCTGGATTCGATCACCACGCCGGACGCCGGGCCGTCTTCGACTGCAGTCAGCTCCATCACTTCGGCCTGGACCGAAATGGCGTCGAGCAGCGCCTCGATACCCATGCCGGTCTTCGCCGACACCGGTACGAACGGCGTGTCACCACCCCACTCTTCCGGAATCACTTGCAGATTGCCGAGACCCTGCTTGACGTGGTCCGGGTTGGCGTCGGTCTTGTCCATCTTGTTGAGCGCAACGATGATCGGCACCTTGGCGGCGCGTGCATGCTGCACGGCTTCCGCCGTCTGCGGCATCACACCGTCATCCGCTGCAACCACCAGCACCACGATATCGGTGGACTGGGCGCCGCGTGCACGCATCGAGGTGAATGCCGCGTGGCCTGGGGTATCCAGGAAGGTGATGACGCCCTTCGGCGTTTCCACGTGATATGCACCGATGTGCTGGGTAATGCCACCGGCTTCGCCCGAGGCGACCTTGGTGCGGCGGATGAAGTCGAGCAGCGAGGTCTTGCCATGGTCGACGTGACCCATGATGGTGACCACTGGCGGGCGCGGCTTCTTCTCGCCGTCCAGTTCGGCGCTCTGCGTATGTGCAGCCAGCGTGGCCTCGGCGTTGTTCTCGCTCGCGGCGACCGCCGTGTGACCCAGCTCTTCGATCACCAGCACCGCGGTGTCGTGGTCGATGGTCTGGTTGATGGTGGCCATGACGCCCATCTTGAACAGGGCCTTGACCACTTCCGAACCCTTGACCGCCATCTTCTGGGCGAGATCGGCGACGACGTTGTTGTCGCCCACCACGACCTCACGCACGACCGGCGCGGTCGGGCGGGAGAAACCGTGGCTACCGGCGGCAGCGGACGAACTGCTACGCGACGCTTCACGACCCGATCCCTTGCCGGGCTTGCCACGCTTGTTGGAACGGCGGGCACGATCGGCGTCGCTCAAATGCAATTCGCCACCGGCGAAACGCTTGCCGCCCGGGCCTTCGTCGCGATCGCGACCATGCCGTGGCTTGTTCGCATTGGCGTTGGCATTGGGCGCGCTGGTGCCAGCATTCGCCGGGGCATTGCCGCCAGCGCGATGGGGCGCGCCAGTCGATGCCGCACCGCCAGCGCGATTGGGTGCGCCAGTCGATGCAGCCGGAGCCGCAGCGGCGGGTGCCGCCGGGCGCACAGGTGCAACCACCGGGGCGGGCGTGATCACGACCTTCTTTTCGCGGCGGCGCGGCTCGTGAATGGTCGGCACGATCATGCCGAACACGCTGTGGTCGACACGCTGCGGCGGCTGGGCGGCTTCGACGACGGGAGCCTTCTCGACCGGAGTCTTCTCACTCGATACGGCGACCACGGGAGCAACCACCTGCTCTGCGGCAGGCGCTTCGGCCTGACCGGCCTGCTGCGCCTTGGCATGCGCAGCAGCCTCGGCCTCGGCCTGCTGACGGCGCTGTTCTTCTTCAGCCTCGCGCTGGCGCTGAGCTTCCTCGGCGCGCAGCTGGGCCTCTTCATGACGCTGGCGATCGGCTTCGGCGCGCTCGGCTTCTTCGTGCTCGCGCTGATCATGCGATTCCTGCAGCTTGCGCACGGCATCTTCGCGCTCGACGTCGCCGCCTGCTTCTTCAGCAATGACGCTGCGCTTGACGTAGGTACGCTTGGCGCGCACTTCGACATTCACGGTCTTGGCGCCGGTCGCACCGCGGGCACCCGGCGTAGCGACCTTGAGTTCGCTGACCTTGCGGCGCTTGAGCGTGATCTGACGAGGCGAGCTGTCTTCCGCTTCGGCGGTGGTGACTTCGCTCTTGCCATGGGTACGGCGCAGGAATCCGAGCAGCTTCACCTTTTCAGTGCTGCTGATGATCTGCTCCGGATCGGAGAATTTCATGCCGGCCTCGCCAAGCTGTCCAAGCAGCTTGTCTACCGGCATGCCAAGTACCTTGGCGAGTTGTTTGATTGTTACGTCTGACATCGTGTTCTTTCTCCGCCGTTCCCGCGCTAAGTCCGTGAGGCCTCGCCTGCACGTCCACCTCCATCCTTGGTGGAGAGCTTTTCAGCTCTCCTCGGCGCACCCTTCCAGGGCGCGGCCGTCAGCGGTTAGCCACCTTTCTCCAGACGCGCGATCATCGGCGCACGTGCAGCCATGATCAGCGCCGCGGCGCGATCTTCGTCCATGCCATCAATATCGATCAGGTCGTCAACCGCCAGATCGGCCAGATCGTCCACCGTCACCACTTCACGCGAAGCCAGCGCATACGCCGTGGCCTCGTCCATACCCGGCAGCGCAAGCAGCTCGCCCGACGGCTGATGCTCGTCGATGCCTTCTTCCACGGCCAGTGCCTCGGTCAGCAGCGCATCACGGGCACGGGCACGCAGCTCCTCGACGATATCCTCGTCGAAGCCTTCCACGGCCAGCAGCTCGGCGCTGGGGACATAAGCGATTTCTTCGACGCTGGAGAAGCCTTCCTGCACGAGGATGTTGGCGATCTCCTGGTCCACTTCCAGCTTGTCCATGAACAGCTGGCGGGCGGATTCCTGCTCGGCCTCGCTCTTGGCGGCGACCTGGTCCTGGGTCATCACGTTGAGCTGCCAGCCGGTGAGCTTGCTGGCGAGGCGCACGTTCTGGCCACCGCGACCGATGGCCTGGGACAGCTTGTCCTCAGCCACGGCGATGTCCATGGAGTGCTTTTCCTCGTCCATGATGATGGACTGCACTTCCGCCGGCGCCATCGCATTGATGACGTACTGCGCCTGGTTCTCGTGCCACAGGATGATGTCGACGCGCTCGCCATTGAGCTCGTTCGACACCGCCTGGACGCGCGAACCGCGCATGCCGATGCAGGCACCGATGGGATCGGTGCGGGTGTCGTGCGCGACCACGGCGATCTTGGCGCGGTCGCCCGGATCGCGGGCGCAGCCCTTGATCTCGACCAGGCCCTGGCCGACTTCCGGCACTTCGAGCTTGAACAGCTCGATCATGAATTCCGGCGCGGCGCGCGAGACGAACAGCTGCGGACCGCGAGCTTCCGAGCGCACCTCGTAGAGGTAGCCGCGGACGCGGTCGCCGACGCGGGCCGATTCGCGCGGAATCGTCTTGTCGCGCGGGATGAAGGCCTCGGCATTGCTGCCCAGGTCGAGGTAGACATTGCCGCGCTCGACGCGCTTGACGATGCCGGTGACCAGCTCGCCGACGCGCTCCTGGAACGCATCGACCACCTGCTGGCGCTCGGCTTCGCGTACGCGCTGCACGATCACCTGCTTGGCGGCCTGGGCGGCGATGCGCCCGAATTCGGCGTTCTCGACCTGTTGCTCGATGTACTCGCCGACCAGCGAATCTTCACGCTCGTCCAGGGCATCCATCAGGCGCACCTGGTGGAACGGCGATTCCATCTCACCGTCGTCTGCGATCACTTCCCAGCGACGGAACGTCTCATAGTCGCCCGTGTGGCGATCGATGGAAACGCGGATGTCCGGATCTTCATCCGGATAACGCTTTTTGGCGGCGGACGCGAGAGCCGCTTCCATCGCCAGGAAAATCACTTCACGCGGCACGCCTTTTTCATTGGCAACCGCGTCAACCACCAGCAAAAGTTCTTTGCTCATTGCAGCAACTCCGTAGACGCTATCCGCGCCCGATCGCTTTCGATTGATTACTTCGTAGGCTTCTTGCCCGGCTTGGGCTGCGGCACGTAACCGAGCGCTACCCAATCCGGCACCACGCGCGCGCTTTCCACCGCGCCATGTTCGAACTCGAAGGTCTTGCCCTCGCCTTCCAGCAAGATCCGCTCACCTTCGACCGACACCACCTTGCCGCGCATACGGCGACGACCTTCCAGCGGTGCCTTCAGTAATACTTTCACTTCCGCACCGGTCACCTTGGCAAACTGAGCCGCCGTGAACAGCGGGCGATCGATGCCCGGGGAAGAAACTTCCAGCACGTAGTGGCCCGGAATCGGGTCCTCCACGTCGAGCAGCGCCGACAGCTCGCGGCTCGCCGTCTCGCAGTCGTCGAGGCCCACTTCGCGGCTCTCGCCACCTTGATCGAGCACGTCCAGGTAGATGCGCAGAGTACTCTGCCCCTGCGACGGGGTGAACTCCACGCCGATACATTCCAGCCCCAAATCGACCAGAACCTCGCTGAAGCGTTGAGCTAATGCCTGCGTATCCATAGTTCGCCTATCGTTACCGTCGCCAGAAACAAAAAATGGGCTCAAGCGGCCCATTCCCTTATCTCGCCGATGTCCCGACCCATCCAGAATCTTTCCGGGGCACCCGTCCATGCAGCTTCGAAGCTGTATGTGACGCTTGTGCGACGCTTCCTTGCGCCCAACAAAAAAGCCTCACGAGGAGGCTTTCTTGTTCTAAGAAAGATCTGGTAGCGGGGGCAGGATTCGAACCTGCGACCTTCGGGTTATGAGCCCGACGAGCTGCCAGACTGCTCCACCCCGCATCAGAGTCCGAGAATATTAACGAGATGGCCGAATTCTTGCAAGCTTTTTCGTGAATATTTTCAAAGATTCGTCTGACGTTGATGTGACGGAACCCTTCCGTCACGTCGCACGTCAGCCGACAAACACACGCTGGCACCAGCCGAACAGCGGGCCCCAGCCAATGCCCAGCACCAGCAGGGCCAACACATTCAACGACAGCACCAGGCGTACCGAGACATCGCTTTGCAGGCGAATTTCAGTGCCATCGACGGGCTTGTCGAAGTACATCACCTTGACCACGCGCAGGTAGTAGTAGAGGCCGATGATGGCGAATACCGCGCCCACCAGGGCCAGCCACATCATGCCGGCGTGGATCGCCGCCTGCAGCACCAGCAGCTTGGCGAAGAAGCCAAACAGCGGCGGTACGCCAGCCAGCGAGAACATCACCAGCATCATCAGGAACGCTGCCCACGGCGAACGCTGGTTGAGGCCCTTGAGATCATCGATCTCTTCGCATTCGAAGCCCGCACGCGCCAGCGCCAGGATCACACCGAAGGCCGCGGTACTCATCAGCGCGTAGCTGATCGCGTAGAACAAGGCAGCCGCATAGCCTTCCGGCCCTGCGTTGACCAGACCCAGCAGCAGGTAACCCATGTGCGAGATGGTCGAGTAAGCCAGCAGGCGCTTGAGGTTGCTCTGCACGATCGCCACGAGGTTACCGATCGCCAGCGAAAGCACGGCCAACACGGCCAGCATCAGCTGCCAATGCTGCGACAGGTCGCCCAGGCCCGAGGCCAGCAGGCGATACGCCATGCCGAACGCGGCCAGCTTGGGGGCGGAACCGATGAAGATCGTCACCGCGGTCGGCGAGCCCTGGTAAACGTCCGGTATCCACATGTGGAACGGAGCAGCTCCGAACTTGAATCCAATGCCCACGATCATGAAGATCAGACCGAAGATCAGCAACTGCGGCATCGAGGTGTGCACGGCCGCGGTATGCAGTTGCGCGAGACTCAGCGTGCCGGTCGCACCGTAGACCATCGACATGCCGTACAGCAGCATGCCCGAGGCCAGCGCACCCAGCACGAAGTACTTGATCGCCGCTTCCGACGACAAGCTGGAATCGCGATTCAGCGCCACCAGCGCATAGGACGACAGCGTCAGCAGTTCCAGGCCCAGGTACACCATCAGCAAGTTAGCCGCCGAGACCAGCAGCATGATGCCGATCACCGCGAAGATCGTCAGCGTATAGAACTCGCCAATAAACAGCTTGCGGTCGATCAGGTAAGGCTTGGCGTAGACGAACACCAGGGCCGTGGTCAGCAGTGAGAATACCTTGAGGATCTCCGCCACGCCGTCGCGCACGAACATGCCATTAAAGGCCGTCACAGCCTGGGGCGGCTGGCCCGCGATCACCAGATAGATAGCCACCAGCAGCACGGCGACCGAAAGCCAATGCAGCATGGGACGCTGCTCCGGCTTCATGAAGGCATCCAGCAGTAGCAGCAAACACGCCGCCACCACCAGATACAGCTCCGGCAACAGGATCAGAATGTCATTCATATTCGGCATGATCGCTTAAACCTTGTGGTTGCCAAGCTGCGTCACCAGCTGCGTCACCGACGAATCCATCAGATGGATCAGCGGCTGCGGCCAGATGCCCAGTGCCAGCACGGCGGCGGCGAAGGCGCCTAGTACAAACCACTCGCGACCGTTGATGTCCTTCATCTCGGCCACGTGGGG
>DASXND010000215.1:0-4007 GCA_036495265.1 Dyella sp. | reverse complement strand
TGCGCCGCGTGAGGCGCCGGCCGCGATGCCTAACGCCAGTACGCTGCAATCGATGGTGGCTTGGCTGCGGCCACAGCAGGCCGAGCTGGACTGGTTGCGCGATGACCTGCTGCGCCGCCTGGAAGATGAGTGGGACGCATGACGACGATCTACCGCGGCACGCTGCGCAAGGGCGACGAGCCCGGCATTGTCGTCGGCAGCATCCAGGATGAATGGGGCTGGGCCATCGAGCTACGCGGCACGCTAGACCCGGCAACGCGCGAGTATGTGCTGGTGGGCACGCTGGCCGAAGTGCCTGACGCGCTGCGTGTGGATGCGATCGACGGGCCGAAGAAGGCGGCGGCGGAATGAACTTCGCTCTGTTCCCCGTGACGGTCGCGGACATGCTCGCCGAGGTGGAGCGCGAGTTGGCGGTGCGGCGCCAGGTGTATCCGCGGCTGATCGCGGAACGTGGGATGGTGCAGGCCAAGGCCGACCGGCAGATCGCTGTGCTGGAGGCGCTGGCTGTGCATTTGCGCGCCGAGGTGACGCCGTGACCGCGTTGCGGCACGCAGAGAATCAGCGCACAAACAGCGAAGCCGCCCCGGCAAGGGCGGCCTCTGTAACTTCAACCAGCTGGTGGCTGGGCATATCGGTAGGTGAGTTGCATCCCCTATGTGACATGCCATGGCCGCCCGCGCAAGCGGAGCTGCGCCTATGCTCGCACGCACACCGTGGCGTCTCATGACAGCGCCACGCAACATCTACGCCACCGCCCGCACCCTGGCCCGCCCGGTCGTCCGTGGCCAACTGCCGCTCACCCACGCCCACGCCGCGCTGATCGTCGAGACGCTGCACCAGGAGCGCACTGGTGCCCTGGCGGGGTTGCGGCCGCCCGACGTGGTGGGACTGAAGCGCTTCCTGCTGGGCCAGGAAATCGAGCGCCAGGAAACCGAGCGCGACGTGGCCGAGTGGCGCATCAAGCGCCTGGTTGGCCCCATGATCGCCGGCCGACAGCCCAGCAATGCCGTGCTGGCAGAAGCCCACGGCCTCAATGGTCTGGCGGGCTTCCCGCTCACCGAACACGAAGTCACCAGCATCGTCAGGCGCGAAATCTACTACGCACTGCCGCCGGCTCCGTCAGCAGGAGGGCGCCGCTATGCCGGATGATCCAGTGTTCGGCGCCTATGACAAAGGCGGCTTCCGCCCGCGGCTCGTCGGCTCCGCTGAGCATGACGCCAGCCAGCCGCCACTCAAGCTGTATCCGGCCCGGCTGCCAGACCCGTGCTCCATCCCGCCGCGCCAATGGCTCTATGGCACCCACCTCATCCGTGGCTATGTCTCAGTGCTGGTATCGCCCGGCGGCACCGGCAAATCTGCCCTCGCCATGGCTATCGTGATGGAACTGGTGGCCAATCGCAGCCTGCTGAAAAATCACGTATTCTCACAGGTTAACGGCGCCATCTTCAACCTTGAAGACCCAATGGAGGAACTCGACCGGCGCGTCGCCGCCCTAATGATCCACCACCGCATCGGCAAACACGAACTGGATGGCAGGCTGTTCCTGCATGACGGCGAAGCCCGCGGCCTCAAGCTCGCCTCGCTCGACAGCGACGGCTTCACCGTGGCCTATCCAGACGAACAAGCGTTGATCGAACAGATCCGCGAAAACAACATCGGCATCGTGGTCTGCGATCCGTTCGCTGAATCGCACAGCCTCGAGGAAAACTCCAACCCGCACATGGTCAAGGCCGCCGCCGCATGGCGCCGCGTCGCTCGCGCCACCGGCTGCGCCGTGCTGCTGGTGCACCATGTCCGCAAAGGCGACGCCACCGGCATCGACGCCGCACGCGGCGCCAAAGCTCTGACAGACAGCGCCCGCGTCGGCCTGCTGCTCACCACCATGACAGCCGCCGAGGCCGAGGGTTTTGGCATCGCCGAGGATGACCGCTTCCAATACGTCAGACTGGACGACGTGAAGCGCAACATGGCGCCAGCCGGCCGCGCTCGCTGGTATCAACTCTGCCAGGTGCCGCTCGGCAACGGCGCGCCAGGCTATCCCAACGGCGACAACGTGGCCGCCATCGGCGCCTGGGAACCCGCCAACGTCTGGCAACAGGCCAGCGTGCCAGACCTCAACACCGCACTCGATCGCATCGACAGCGGTTTGCACAACGGCAGCCGATACACCGACAGCCGACGCGGCGATACCACACGATGGGCCGGCAACATCCTGATCGAACTGTTCCAGGTCACCGACAAGCAAGCCGCCAACATGCTCGCCGCCTGGCTCAAGTCAGGCGTCCTGTTCCGCGAGGACTACTATGACAAGCCACAACGCAAAGAACGCTCCGGCCTTCAGGTCAACCCGCTCAAGCGTCCCGGTGCGCGCAATGAATAACCCCTCTTATGGCGCAGTTATGGCGCGGTTATGGCGCACGAAAAGTCGGCGTTGGTCGGGGTTGCGCCATAACGGCCTAAAGGCCGGTTTATGGCGCAGCACTCCCGAATCCTTAGCCGTTTTATGGCGCACTTTATGGCGCATATGGCGCAAATGCCCATGAGCGATCCATTTCCGCCGCCTGTCCTGACGCGGCAGCCTTCCGAGAGAAATCGGGCGATGACGCTCGCTCGTGACTACACCGACCACGCGATAAACCGGCTTGCGGCCGCGCTGCTCGATGATGACTCGCGCGTTGCGGTTACTGCGGCCGGTATGCTGTTGGACCGCGGTTGGGGTAAACCGACGCAGGAGATTGCCGGGCAAGACGGCGCCAATCTCACGTTCCTGCACCTCATAGCAGCGCGCGCATCGTCTGACGCGCTCAACAACCGCACGTTCGATGCTGAGCATACAGACGTAGCTACAGATACAAACGACACTACGAACGTAGATACAGCTGCAAAGCGCAATCTGATGGAGCCAGCTACGGAATAGGAGGATCTAATCATGTCTGGATTGCTCGGCCCAGCCGTTAATCGCGTGCTGGCCAAAACACCAAAGTCCACGCCAGTCGCCGGCAAAAGCCTAACCCCGATCGCAAAGGCCACGCTGTCAACCGCGCTCGCCGGCATCGCGCGCAATACTGGCGTATCCACATCGCCGCAGCATCAGTCAGGCGCGCTCAAACCCGGCATGCCGATAGCACCGAAACAGCGCACGCCACCCGTGCCGCGTCGCGCTAAGCCCTGATGCCAGCGGAGGAGTGACGCTATGCCATTCGATGCAACGCCAGTTACCGATGATGTGTCGTTTATCTCCTTCGACAAAGCGGCGCGGTTTTTGCTGAAGGAGGTTGCCGCGAGAATGAACCAGCACAACTGGTGCCGTTGTGAATACGATAATGCTGACTCACAGCACTGCCTGGTTGGGTGGGTGAGGGTTGTGTTGTCCGAGTTGGTTATTGCCGACATAACCAAGGAAACCATCGCAGACGCAGTGGTCGAGCGGCTGTTCAATTCACTGCCGCGCAGTAGCCGGATAAGCAGCTATACGAAACGGTGGTCGGTGGAAGTCTACAACGACCGACATACGTATCCAACAGTGCGCAGGCTGCTGGATCGGGCGATTGCCCCGCTAGGCAAATGACCAGCCACGCGCCATTGCTGGCCTGCTGCGCGCTGCTCATCCTGCTCATGCTCGCGAGTGTGTCGTGATGAGCGATGAAGCGCGTGTGGTGGAGTATCTCGACCCAGTCACGCTTGAGCCGGCCGATGGGCCGATGTCATGGAGCCTTGATCCAGCTTTCGTCGTGCAACTGGTCGATACGCTGCTGCGGGCCGGGAACCCAGATCACGTCGCGATACTCACGGCGTACTATGACCGCATCGCTGCCGGGCGCTGGCCGGAACCGGGGCGCAACGAGCCGTACCATCCTAATCCACTCTGGTCAGTGTCGCTGATCCACGAACTGAAGGGGTGGGACCGCAAGGGTAAGATGAACACCGACGCCAGGCGTGTATTCAAGCGCATTGCCGTCCGTCGCAAAAACATCGAACTCGACCTGATGCGGCAAATCCTGGAGGCG
>DASXND010000214.1:0-1753 GCA_036495265.1 Dyella sp. | reverse complement strand
CGTTCCAGCAGGCCCTGGATGAACGCGTCGCGCGTAGGGTCGTTATCTTCGCGCGTGAAGGCCTGCTGCAGTTCATCCGCATGCAGATCGCGGCTGGCTGCGAGTTCGAGCAGATGGTCGCGTCCGCTGCGTATCAGCTCGGCCATCTCCTCGTGGCTGGCCAGTGTTTCCGTCAGCAGCACGTCCAGTTCCTGGTCGCGGTTGTCGTCGCCGCGCGCATGCTGGTCGGCCAGTCGCGCCAGCGATTCACCAAAACGGCGCAGCAGTTCGCGACCATCAGCGGGACTGGAGCGGAAAGCGTCCACACCTTCGTCGTACCAGCGTGCCAGCACATGCTGCGCGCTATCGGCGACGGCAAGGATGTGGATGCTGATGTCGTGTTTCTGGCCAATGCGATCCAGGCGGCCGATGCGTTGTTCGAGCAGATCCGGATCAAGCGGCAGATCCCACAGGATCAACCGATGGGCAAACTGGAAGTTGCGGCCTTCGGAGCCGATCTCCGAGCACAGCAGCAGGCGCGCGCCGTCCGGCTGCGCAAAATACGCCGCATTGCGGTCACGCTGCACGATGCCGAGGCCTTCGTGGAAGCGCGCCAGGCCGACGCCACTCTTCGTGCGCAGCGCATCTTCCAGTGCCAATACCTTGGCCTGGCTGCGGCAGATCAACAGGAACTTGTCGTGCGGGTGCGCTTCGAGCAGGGTGACCAGCGTGTCGATACGGGGGTCGCTGGTGTAATCGAGCTCGATGGCCGGCGATGGCTGCTGGATATCCGCATGGAATTCGGCCAGCAAGGATTGGCGCCCATCGCCGCTGAGCGTGTCGCCATCAAGCAGGTGCCACACGGGCAGGCGCTTGGGGAAACCACCGATGCTGGCGCGGCGATTGCGAAACATCGCACGGCCGGTGCCGTGACGATCGATCAGCGCGGCGAGAATCTCGCGTGCATGCTCGGGCTTGGCCGTATCGGCAAGGCGCGACAGAAGTAATTCATCACCGTGGAAGGCGTCGCGCAAGGTGGCCCGCTGCGCATCGTCCAGCGGCTGGCCATCGAGCAGGCGGTCGGCGATCTTCGACAGGTTCTGGAACCTGTCCGACTCGGCCAGATAGGCGTCTAGATCGCGATAGCGCTGCGGGTCGAGCAGGCGCAGGCGCGCGAAGTGGCCGCTGCGGCCGAGCTGTTCGGGCGTGGCGGTAAGCAGGATCACGCCGGGCGTCGCAGCGGCGAGCTGGTCAACCAGCGTGTAACGCGGGCTGGCGGCCTCAGGCGTCCAGGACAAATGGTGCGCTTCGTCGACCACCAACAGGTCCCACGGCGCCTCCCGCAGTTGCTGGGCGCGCTTGGGCGACTGTTCGAGGAAACTGAAGTCAGCGATGACCAGTTGCTCATCTTCGAATGGATTGCGGCTGGCGTCCGACTGCTCCAGCGCTTCGCAGCGTTCCTCGTCGTAGATGGCAAAGCTGAGGTTGAAGCGGCGCAGCAATTCGACGAACCACTGATAGACCAGGGTGTCCGGCAGCAGCAAGAGCACGCGCTCCGCGCGTCCTGTAGCCAGCTGGCGAGCAATGATCATGCCGGCCTCGATGGTCTTGCCCAGGCCGACTTCATCGGCGAGCAGCACGCGGGGAGGGCGGCGTGCCGAGGCAATGCCGGCCACGCGCAGCTGGTGCGGCACCAGCCCGATGCGGGCGGCAGCCAGGCCCCAGGCCGGCGAGCGGCGGGCATCGGCGCGGCGCTTCAGGCCTTCCAGGCGCA
>DASXND010000213.1:0-4367 GCA_036495265.1 Dyella sp. | reverse complement strand
GGCACGTACCAGGTGCCGTGTTCCTTCATCAGCTTCATGTCCTCGTCGTTCATGAAGGTGCCGTGCTCGATCGAGTCGACGCCGCCCAGTACGGCGCGGCGGATCGCTTCGGCGCCATGCGCGTGGGCGGCAACGGTGAAGCCGTAGTCGTGGGCGGCGGCGACCACGGCCTTGATCTCGTCGATGGTCATCTGCGCGTTGTCGACGCTGCTGCTTTCGTCGAGCACGCCACCGGAGGGCATGATCTTGATAAGGTCGGCGCCGTCCTTGTAGTGCTGGCGCACCGCCTTGTAGGCGTCATCGGCGCTGTTGATGATGCCGTCCTTCGCGTCCGGGTTGCCGGCCAGGGTCATGCGATAGCCGTCGGTGGGATCGGCATGGCCGCCCGTGGTGCCGATGGGCTTGCCGGCGGAGAAGATACGCGGGCCCGGCACGATGCCGGCGTTGATCGCGTTGCGCAGGGCAATCGATTCGTTGTCGCCGTCGCCGACATTGCGCACCGCGGTGAAGCCGGCCAGTAGCGTGCGGCGTGCGTAGACGGTGGAGCGGATCGCGAAGTCGGCGGTGTTCCAGCGGAACTGGTCGGTGTAGCCGGTGGGGCTGGTCTCGGATGTGAGATGCGTATGCGCGTCGATCAGGCCGGGCATGCAGGTGGCGTCGGCCAGGTTGACCAGGGCGTAGTTGCCGCCTGCCGCGGCCGCGGCATCGCGATAGGGCTTGTCGTCGACGGCGCCGGCACGGATCTCCTTGACGCGGCCGCTGTCGATCACCAGCGTGGTTTCGCCCAGCAGTTTGCCGGCCACGGGATCGACCATGCGCGCGCAATGCAGCACGGTGACATCGTGGTTGGTATGGGCCGCGTCGGCCGCGATGGCGGTCGGCAACGAAAGGGCGGCGGCAATAGCTAAGGCGACTCGTGCGGTCATGGTGAAGCTCCCCGGGATGAAGCAGCCATCTTATGGGCTGCGTGACCGGCGCGGAGGCGTGACTTTCGTCACCCCTCCGCGAGGTTCCGGGGAGCCGGCATCAGTCCTTGCGCGGAGCGTCGTTGCTGGCGTCTTCCGTTACGGGCGTGACTTCTTCAGGCGCGTGCGCATGGTGTTCCGCCACCACGTGGCGTTCGTGCAGCGCTTCGCTGGAGGCGTCCACGGGGACCGGCTTGGCCACCTCGGGCTTGGCGAGCTCGGTCGGCACATGCGCTTCCTTCTCTCCGTCGCCGCCCGGGGTGATCTTGAGAATGGAGTGGCGTACCTCACGGGCAAGGATCACGCGTGCATCGCGCACCATGTCTTCCAGGCCGCGGTCGTAGTCGAGCTTGCCGGCCTCGTCGGTCCATACGATGCGGCTCTCGCGCAGCTTGTGGATGAAGCCGCGAAACAGCGCCTTGTCGAAGAACTCCGGCGCCGACAACTCGTTGAGCAGGCTTAATCGTTGCGCTGTGAGTGCGCAGGCGTTTTCCAGCTCGGCGGCGCTGAGCGTGTGCGGACCGTTCTTCACCAATGCCGCGATGGTGATGTAGTAACGCTCGAACGCCTGGATCAGGCTGCGCGCAATGATCTTGAGCTGGTAAGCCGCATCGTCCTGGCCGGGGCCACGCTCCAGCACGCGGCCGTCGCCGGTAGCTTCGAGCAGGCCGCGGCGTACGAAGAAGTCGATGGTGGCCTGCAGCTGGGTACAGAAGCCGTCGGCATCCCACGGCAGGAACAGCTCGCCCTGGATAAACGGGTAGATGATGCGGCCCAGGCGCAGCACCGAGGCGCGCGACATGCGCCGGTTGTTGAGGAAACAGCAGGCCACCCAGGCGGCGGTGGCCGTGAGGTGCAGCACATTGTTGCGGAAGTAGCTGAGCAGCACCGCCTGCTCGCCCTCGGTCATCAGCACGTCGCCCAGCGGATGGCGCACGCGACGGATCCAGCCCATCTGCTCGCCATAGGCGATGATGCCCGGCGGGTCCATCGAGGTCAGGGTGACGCGATCCGAATACGGCAACTCTTCCAGCAGGGACTTCATCAGTTCCAGCTGCGCCAGCAGGTCGTTTTCCGCCATCGCGTGCTTGGGCGTGGCCAGGATCGCCAGCGCCAGCAGGTTGATTGGATTGACGTCGGCGGCGCGATTGATATTGATCTGGATGCGGTCGGCGAGATCATCCACCACACGGCCCAGCCATTCGGGCTTGGCATCCGGATTGGCAGTGGCGACGCGCCAGTTCGCGCTGGCGGCATCGAGCAGGGGATTGAGCTCAATCGGCTCGCCGAAGTTCAGCGCCACATGACCATAGCGCTGGCGCAGCACCTTCAAGCCGCGCAGCAGGCCGAGCAGCGATTCCTTCTCTTTCGGCTTGCCGGACAGTTCGCCGGCGTAGCTCTTGCCCTCCATCAGCTTCTCGTAGCCGATGTATACCGGCTGGAATAGCACCGGACGACGCGGCGCGCGCAGGAAGGCGCGCACAGTCATCGCCAGCATGCCGGCGCGCGGTGCCAGCAGGCGTCCGGTACGCGAGCGACCGCCCTCGATGAAGTACTCCATCGGGACGCCGCGATCGATCAGCTGCGCCACGTATTCGTTGAACACCACCGGGTACAGCGCGTTGCCCTTGAAGCTGCGGCGCAGGAAGAACGCACCACCGCGACGCAGGATCGGTCCGATCACCGGCAGGTTGAGGTTCACGCCGGCCGCGATATGCGGCACCACCACGCCGGAGACATGCAGCTGATAGGACATCAGCAGGTAGTCGGTGTGGCTGCGATGGCAGGGCACGTACACCACTTCATGGCCCGGCGCCGCGGCGCGCGCCTTTTCGAAGTGATGCATGGCGATGCCGTCGTACAGCTTGTTCCAGAAGTTGGAGAGCAGGAACGAGGCCGAACGCACCACTGGGTGCGAATAGTCGGCGGAGATCTCCATCACCATGTCGTGCGCTTTACGCCAGGCCTTGGCAGGACTGATGCGTTCCTTCGCGGCGGTGGCGGCAATGGCTTCGCGCACGGGTTCGGCATTGAGCACGGCGTCGACCACGGTGCGCCGGTGCGACAGGTCGGGGCCGATCACCGCCGCACGAATGCGCCGGAAGTGGGTGCGCAGCACGCGGGCGATCTTGCGTGTGAGGCGTTCCGGCCGGATCTCGCCGGCCTCGGTCATCACGCTGCGTAGCGACACCGGCGTGGAGAAATGCACCACCGTGTCGCGGCCATTGAGCAGCAGGGCAAGCAGGCGGCGGAAGCGACCCACCACCACCCAGTTTTCCGAGAACAGCACGCTGAACCAGCCCGACTCGCGGGTCGGAGCGCGGCCGACATAGATGGAGACGGGGACGATCTGGATATCGCGGTCCGGCTCGACTTCCAGCGAGCGCACCAGCTGGCCGAGCGGCTCGTTGGGCGAGCGCTTGCGGCTGCGGCCGAACAGCCAGCCGTCGCGGCGCGCCAGCGCAAAGACCGAGCGCCGACGGCGCGTGCCCGATAGCGGCTGCATCGGGCTGGGCAACCCGGCCTCGCGGCAGGCGCGTTCGAGGATCAAGCCGTCGGAGAAGCCATCGCGCTCGATCACATAGCAAATCGGCGCGCCGGCCTTGAGCAAGGCGGCCGGTTCGGCGGGATCGCGGCGGATGCGCACCCAGGGTTCAAGTAGTTGCCCCGCCAGGTTGAACCACCAGGGCGCGCGGCTACGGGCGGGAGTGTCCGTGGTCGACATATTCTGCATCCCCAGATTGTAACTGGTGCGTTGGCGAAACCGCTTCTTGAGGAAGGTCTGCACAAATCCTTGCTCGTCATCCCAGCGGCTCTCAACAGCCGAAGGGCTGGTCAAGCTCGAATCCAGTGTCTTCACGCCTGGCAAAGGCACTGGATCCCAACTTGCGCTGGGATGACGACTTTTTAGTGCTTGGTGCCTGTGGCGTTGCTGGCGGGCGGCTTGGTCGACGTCTGCAGCGGTGTCGCCGCGCTCGCGGGCGCCGCCGGTGCTGGCGCGCTGCTGGCCGGGGCGGGCGGTGCGACCAGGCGGTCATGCGCATCGCGCACATTCTGCAGCATATCCTCGCTGTACCAGCGGCCGTCCTGTTCGATCAGGCTCGATTCGGTGGATAGCGGCTTGCCGAGCAGGGTGTAGTCGATGCGCACGCGCGCATGGCCGTTGCGGTTTTCCAGCGTCGTGACCCTGACCGAGTCCAGCGTGTCGTCAATCGACAGGCCATAGATGCTCAGCACCTGCTTGATGCCGAGAAAGCCGGTGCTGTATTTCTGCATCGCCGTGTCGAAATTCATCGAGCGCAGGGCCTCGGGCGTCTTCAGGTCAAGCTGGCGCGCGGTGGCCACGGCCACGGCAATGGCCTGCTTGGCCTTGGCCTGGTCGAACCACGGCACCTGCTGCGC
>DASXND010000212.1:0-6261 GCA_036495265.1 Dyella sp. | reverse complement strand
CAGTAGCGTGAACGTGCCGTCCATCAGCGTCGAGCTAATCCCCTCAATCCAGCCAGCTCTTTCTTGCGGGTTCTCTGCTTGGCACCGCCATTTGCAACCAGATCAGGGATAGGCCAGAAGGAGTCAAGGGCATCAATCGACTTTCTTATGGACTGGCGTGAAATGCAGGGTTCAATTGCGTAGTCCGGCGCAGGCGATGGAGGGCCAATAGCTGGAAGGCAGCCGGGATAACGGCCATGGAGAGCAACGGTGCGGTCAGCATGCCGCCCACCATCGGTGCGGCGATGCGTTGCATGACTTCCGAACCGGCGCCATGGCCCAGTAAGATCGGGAGCAGGCCCGCAAGTATCACGGCGACAGTCATGACCTTCGGACGCACTCGTTGCACGGCACCCTCGCGAATGGCCGCTTCGAGCGCTTCCGAACCGGAGGTCGGATCTAAAGCGAGCTGCCGATCC
Source organism: Dyella sp. (assembly GCA_036495265.1). Lineage (GTDB taxonomy): Bacteria > Pseudomonadota > Gammaproteobacteria > Xanthomonadales > Rhodanobacteraceae > Dyella. The sequence continues at coordinate 5,803 of DASXND010000212.1, read as the reverse complement.
CATGCGTTCCGCAAATACAGCAACATCACCACGCCGAACTCAGCGGCCACGCCGCCGAGTGCGATGAAGCCGATCATGGTTGCCACTGAGATGGCATGCCCCAGGCCCCAGATCAACCAAAGCCCGCCAACCAGAGCCAACGGCACGCTGGCCATGATTAGCACTGCCTCGCTCGCGCGACGGAAGACCGCATAAATCAGCGCAAAGATGATGATCAAAGCGGCTGGCACCACCAGGGTCAGGCGGCTCATCGCTCGCGCCAGGTATTCAAACTGGCCCGACCAGGCCAGCGTCACCCCCGGTGGCAGGTCCACCTGCTGTGCGACCACGCGCTGCAGATCGGTAACAACGGCACTCAGATCGCGACCGGCGGTATCGATGTACACATAAGTCGCCAGTTGGCCGTTTTCGCTCTTGAGCATCGGTGGTCCAGAAACGACATGAATATCGGCTACCTGCGCAAGCGTCAGTTGAGCTCCATTGAGCGCCACGATGGGTAGCTGCGTTAGCGTCGCCAGCGAGTCACGTTCCGCCCATGGGTAGCGCAACACGATCGGATAGCGCTCCCGCCCCTCAACCGTCTGGTCGATGGGATTGCCGCCGACCACGGTGGCTATCAAGGCCTGCACCTGCTGCTGGGTTAATCCGTAGCGCGCCGCGTCAGCCCGCCGGACGCGCACGTCGACATAGCGGCCGCTGGCTGCGCGTTCGGCAATCGCCGAGCTGACGCCTGGCACATGACGAGCGACAACCTCAATCCTGTCCGCGACCATCTGCAGTGTGGCGACATCTGCACCCAGCACCTTAATGCCGATCGGGCTCTTAATGCCGGTGGCGAGCATGTCAATACGATTGCGAATCGGAGGTACGAACAAGTTCGTCAGCCCCGGTACGTGCACGGCCTGATCCAGCTCCGCCTTGAGCTTGTCCATGGTCATGCCGGGCCGCCATTGATCTTTCGGCTTGAAGGTAATGGTGGTCTCGAACATCTCCAACGGTGCCGGATCGGTGGCGGTCTCGGCGCGACCAGCCTTGCCGAACACGTGATCGACCTCTGGTACGGCCTTGATCATCCGGTCGGTGAGCTGCAACAGTTGCGAGGCTTTGCCAGCGCTGAGCCCCGGTAATGCCGTGGGCATATACAGCAGCGTGCCTTCGTCCATCGGCGGCATGAACTCGCTGCCGAGACGACTAAGCGGAAGCAACGCCGTCGCTAACAAGATGCCAGCAAGCACGAGCGTGACTTTTGGATAGCGCAATACCGCATCCAGCACCGGCCGATACAGTGCGATTAATCCACGATTGAGGGGATTATCGCGTTCGGCGCGGATGCGCCCACGGACCAGATACCCCATCAGTACCGGCACCAGGGTCACCGCGAGTCCAGCCGCCGCCGCCATGGCGTACGTTTTGGTGAAGGCGAGCGGCTTGAACAACCGGCCTTCCTGCGCCTCCAGCGCGAACACCGGCACGAACGACAACGCAATGATCAAAAGGCTGACGAACAGGGCTGGCCCCACTTCAGCAGCCGACTCGGCAATCAGGGCCCAGTGCGCGGCTCCTTGCGGTTGCTCACCGTTATGGGCGTCTCGCCAATGTTCCAGATGCTTGTGCGCGTTCTCAATCATCACGACCGCAGCGTCAACCATGGCGCCGATGGCGATGGCAATGCCGCCCAGTGACATCAGGTTCGCTGACACGCCTTGCACGCGCATGACGATGAAGGCGGCCAACACGCCCAACGGCAGCGTGATCACCGCAACCAGCGCTGAGCGTAGGTGCCCGAGGAACAATACGCAGACCAGGGCGACGACCAGGAACTCCTCAAGAAGTTTGCCCCACAGATTCTCGACCGCGGCATCGATCAGCTCCGCGCGATCGTAAGTCGGCACGATCTCGACCCCCGCCGGTAGGCTGTGCCTCAGTTGATCGAGCTTGGCTTTGACAGCGGCGATGGCGGTCTTGGCATTCTTGCCGGTACGCAGCACGATCACGCCGCCGGCCACCTCGCCTTGCCCATCCAGTTCCGCTATGCCGCGGCGGAACGTCGGGCCGCGCCGCACCGTGGCCACATCACGCAGTAACACCGGCACGCCGTTCGCATTGGCCATGAGTGGAACATTGTCGAAGTCCGCTTGGTTCTGCAGGTAGCCTTCGCTGCGTACCATGAGCTCGGCTTCGCCCTGTTCGATCACGGAACCGCCACTCGCCCCGTTGGCCGCACGAATCGCGTCGACCAATTGTGCAATCGTCAGGCCACGTGCGGCCAAGGCCTGCGGATCGGGCATGATCTGCCACGCTCGCTCCATCCCGCCCAGGCTGGCTACCTCCGCGACATCCGGCACGGTCTTGAGCTGGTAGCGCAAGAACCAATCCTGCAAGGCGCGCAGCTGGCCGAGATCGTGTTTGCCGGTGCGATCGATCAACGCGTATTCGTAGATCCATCCAAGTCCCGTGGCGTCGGGTCCGAGGGCCGGACTGACGCCTGCCGGAAGCCGATCACGCACCTGGCTCAAGTACTCCAGCACGCGTGAACGCGCCCAGTAGAGGTCGGTGTGATCGTCGAACAGCACGTAGACGTAGGAGTCACCGAAGAACGAATAGCCGCGCACCGTCGTGGCTCCTGGCACGGACAGCATCGTCGTGGCCAGGGGATAGGTGACCTGATCCTCCACCACTTGAGGAGATTGACCGGCCCAGGATGTGCGAATGATCACCTGCGTGTCCGACAGATCCGGCAGCGCATCGATCGGCGTATGCAGGGCCGCATACACGCCGGCCACGGCCAGCGCCAGGGCGGCGAGCAGCACGAAGGCGCGGTGCGCGATCGCTGCGCGAATCAAGGCGGCGATCATCGCTTTTCTCCCATGGGCATCGCGCTTGATGTTGCCGGGCTTGGCGCACTCTTCGTCGGGACGGGGGCGCTTGGCGACGTGCCAAGGCGGTCCAGTGCGCCGGACAAACTGGCCTCGGAATCGATCAGGAATTGTCCGGACACGACGACTTTTTCATCGCCATGCAGGCCCTCCAGGATCGCGGTGTAGCCACCGGCGGATCGCCCGGTGCGAACGGCGACCGGCTGGAAATGACCCGCGCCATCAGCGACGATCACACGCGACTGCACACCGGTGGTAATCAATGCGTCGTCGGGAACGACGGGCACGGCCTCACCGGCAACGGGTGCCAGCTGGACGCGAACAAACATGCCCGGGCTCAAGCTTCCATCAGAGTTGGCGAGCACGATTCGCGCACGCTGGGTACGCGTGGCCGCATCGATGTCCGGCAGCAGCGTTTCGACGCGACCCTGAAAGACGCGACCCGGCAGTGCATCGACGCGGATGTCGGCTGGCGTGCCCGCATGGACGATGCCAGCGACGGCTTGTGGCAGGTTGGCCTCGATCCATACAGTCGCCAGGCCGTTGATCGTCATCAGTGTCTGACCTGCATTTACGCGCTGGCCTTCACGCACGTCGAGCGAGGTCACGACGCCGCCCTGAAGCGCGTGCATCGTGATGCCGCCGCCGCGACCCATGGTCTGAATATCTGCGGGTGACAGTCCGAGCAGCTGAAGGCGTTGTTGTGCCGCGCCACGCAAGGCCTGCGCATCCGTCGACCGGGCATGCTGCAGCGCCTGGAATTCCGCCACGGCGCTGCTCCACTGCGGCGCGAGCAGTTCTGCCAACGGCGCGCCGGCAGCGACCGTCGTATAGGCGGCGCGCACGTCGAGCTTGGCGATCACCGCATCGACGCGCGCACTCACCGTGGTGGCTAGGCTCAGATCCCAAGTGATCGTGCCCGGAACCTGGATATCATCACCGAGTACGCGGCGTTCGACTGGCGCGATGCGTACGCCCAGATTCTGCACCGTGGCCGGATCAATCCGGACACCGCCCTTCGTGCCAGCGGAATCCGCGTACTTAGGCACCATCTGCATGCCCATGGGTGACAGGCCCGGTTTGTCGAAGTGCTGGTCCGGCACCATCGTGTCGTACCAATAGAGCACCTGTCCGCTCGTGGATCCTTTCGATGGCCCAGTAGGCACGGCAGTCCTGCCTGTCAATGGCGATCGACTGCCCGCCCAGAACGCGAGCCCAGCGGTCAGCAGCAGAGCGAGAGCGAATAACAACAGTGAGAGCGAGCGATTCATGGGGTGCTCCCTTCGGGCAGCAAGTAGGTCAAGGCGGCCCAGGCGCGGCCGTACTCGGCCTGCATACGGGCGTAGTCGGTGTGATGGGCGATCTCGTCGCGACGGGCTTCTAACAGCGGTTGGATGTCGCCGCCGCCGCGGTAGGCCGCGAGCGCCAAGGCGGAACGATCGCTGGCCAGCGGCAACAGCGCATCGAGGTGTCGGCGTATTTGTTGACCCAAGGCCTGCCACTGCGTCCACGCCGCTTCAATAGCTTCGGCTTGCTGACGGCGGGCATCGTCGTGTTCGTCACGCACCGCATCGACGTCGGCGGCGCGCGCGGCAATGCCACGGTCCTGGCGGTTGCGAGTAAAGAGCGGCAGGCTCACGCCCACTTCCAGCGTCACCATGTCGGACAATCCGCGTACGCGAGAGCCATACTTGAAGCCAACACTCCACTCGGGATGCTTATCAGCCTGCGCGACGGCGAGGGCCGCCTCGGCGGCTTGTTCGCGAGCGGGCCATCCCAGCAGGTTGCCCTGGCGATCAAGACTGGCCAGCAAGCTCGCCTTGTCATGCGGCAGCACCGCGAAGTCCGGCGCGTCTCCCAGCGCTTGGTCGACCGACCCGCCGAGCCAACGGGCCAAACGCGCTCGTGCCTGCGTCTCGCGTGCCGTCGCTTCGTCGATCTGGCTGTCCAGATCAAGGGCTTCCACGCGCACGGCCAGCACATCCGTCGCGCTGCCGGTACCACCGCGCAGTCGCGCCTGGGCGATGGCCATATCTTGGCTCCGCGCCTCGCGCAGGTCGCGCAACATCTGCGTTTCGTGGTGCGCGCCCCAGGCAGTGATCCAGGCATCCGCGACCTGCTGCTGGATCGACAAGGCCGTGGCCTGTTCCGACGACGCCATCAGGTCCGCATTGGCGCTACCCACGGCGCGCTCGGCCAGACGCTTACTGCGTGACGGCAAGGCTTGACTGATGCCAACGACTTGCATGGTCATGCTGTCGCCGCCCGCCGTGAACGCGCCAGGCCCTTGGATTGCCAGGTTGTCGATGCCCACGGTGAGCTGCGGATCCGGAAGCGCACCGGCGCGTGCAGCCTCTTGCCGAGCGGACTCCGATTGCGCCCGACGCGCGTCCAAGAGGGGCGCACGTTCGACCGCGAGGCGCGTGGCGGCATCCAGGGTCAGCGCGGCGGGGCTATCTGCCCACGTCGGCGCAACGAGCATGAGCACCGCTGTCCACGGCAGCCAGCGCATACGCCGCGCCAGAACGGCGCGGACGCGAATGATTAGGGAAACCATGATGAACTCCGATCACAAGCCAAGACAGCCGTGCACGCACGACCGTTAGGAACGCCTAGCGATCAGGGGCTAAATCAGCAGGGAGCAGAACCGCAGGATGGGCGGTGGATCGGGGCGCTGCAGCGCAGGGATTGGAAGTGGCACTTGCTCAGGTACGTGAGCGACGGTCCCCATCACGTCAGGGGCTGTGTGCGGAAGCAAGAGCGGTGGCACCATGGGCGGGCGCGCATCATGGGTCGACGTCGAATGGTCCGCGCAGTGCTCGACGCAACGCGGGTCCGCGCTCTGATGGGCCAATGGCCCCTTCGTCATGGACGTCATGCCCATCGCCGCGCAATCACCGGTCATGACCATGTCAGTCGGTGTTGTT
>DASXND010000211.1:0-6993 GCA_036495265.1 Dyella sp. | reverse complement strand
CGAGCGCCTGCTGCAGGCGCTCGCGGATCTGCTCGACCATCGGCGCGTTCATGCCCGCGGCAGCGCCTGGAGAAACGGCTTGACGCTGACGCTGGCGTAAACGCCGGCGTCCACATAGGGATCGACCTTGGCCCAGGCTTCCGCTTCGGCCTGCGACGGGAAGTCCGCCAGAATCAGGCTGCCGGTAAAGCCGGCCGGACCCGGATCAGGCGCATCAATGGCCGGAAACGGACCCGCAACCAGCAAGCGCCCCTCGTCCAGCAGCTGCTGCAGACGGGCAACGTGAGCCGGTCGAGCCGACTTACGTTTCTCAAGAGAATCAGGCACATCCGTGCCAATGATGGCAAACCACATGAATTAGGCCTCAGGACGCATATAGGGGAACAGCAACACGTCGCGGATCGACGATGCGTTGGTCAGCAGCATGACCAGGCGGTCGATGCCGATGCCGAGGCCGCCGGTCGGCGGCAGGCCGACTTCCAGCGCACGGATGTAGTCCGCATCGAAGTGCATGGCCTCGTCGTCGCCGGAGGCCTTGGCATCCACCTGAGCCTGGAAGCGCGCGGCCTGATCTTCCGGGTCGTTCAACTCGGAGAAGCCGTTGGCCAGCTCCTTGGCGTTGACGAACAGCTCGAAGCGGTCGGTGATGCCCGGCTTGGTATCGCTTTCGCGGGCCAGCGGCGAGACCTCCACCGGATGATCGGTAATGAAGGTCGGCTGGATCAGGGTGTGTTCCACCGTCTTCTCGAAGATCTCGAGCAACAAGCGACCCCAGCCGAACTCACCCTTGAGCGGAATGCCGAGGCGCTTGCAGTGGGCCGTCAGCGCATCACGGTCGCGCAGTTCTTCGCGGCGAATTTCCGGATTCAGTTCCAGCACCGCGTCTTCCATGCTCCAGCGACGGAAGGCCGGGCCGACGTCGATCTCAACGCCGTCCCAGGTGAGCTTGGTGGTGCCGATCACCGCCTTGGCCGACTCGCGGATCACCTCTTCGGTGATATCCATGATCTCGGTATGGGTGGCGTAGGCCTGGTACAGCTCCAGCATGGTGAATTCGGGGTTGTGCCGCGTGGACACGCCCTCGTTGCGGAAGTTGCGGTTGATCTCGTACACGCGATCGAAGCCGCCGACCACCAGGCGCTTGAGGTACAGCTCCGGTGCCACGCGCAGGTACAGATCCATGTCCAAGGCGTTGTGGTGGGTGACGAACGGACGGGCGGTGGCGCCGCCCGGAATCACGTGCATCATCGGCGTCTCCACTTCCATGAAGCGGCGCGGCTCGGCCTCGAGCCACTTGCGGATAAAGCCGATGATCTTGGAGCGCTGCGCAAAGGTGCGGCGCGCCTCTTCGGTAACGATCAGGTCGACATAGCGCTGGCGATAGCGCTGCTCCACGTCAGCCAGGCCGTGGCGCTTGTCGGGCAAGGGACGCAGGCTCTTGGTCAACAAGCGCAACACATCCACCTTCACCGACAGCTCGCCGGTCTTGGTGCGCATCAGTACGCCCTCGGCGCCCACGATGTCGCCCAGGTCCCAGCCCTTGAATGCCTTGAAGGTGTCCTCGCCCACCGTGCCCTGGTGGATGAACAACTGGATGCGGCCGCTGAAGTCTTGCATCTGCACGAAGGCGACCTTGCCCTGGTCGCGCTTGAGCATGATGCGACCGGCGACCTTCACGCGGCGGGCAACGCCCTCGATGGCCTCGGCGGTCCAGCGCTCGACATCCGCGAACTCGGCCTGCAGATCGCCGGTAAAGGCATCGACCTTGAAGTCATTCGGGAAGGCCACGCCCTGCACGCGCAACGCTTTCAGTTTCTCGCGACGTTCGGCGATCAGCTTGTTCTCGTCGATGGGCAGGGTATCGGTCGGTTCACTCATGGGTTTTCCGTAGCTGCAGGAGCCCGCGTCGGTTGGCGGGCGCAATTCATTGGTCGTCAGATTGTGGGACGCGCGAGACGGTTCTCCCCGCAACAGCGTCGTCCGTCAATCGCTCTTGCCGAACACCTGTTTGACCGCGTGCTTGGTGGCGTCCCAGCCCTCGCGCGCACCATGCGCGATGCCATGGCCAGCCTCCTTCGCACCATGCCCCACCGAGATAGCCGCACCCTTGGTCGCGTGCCCAACGTCGCGGGCGCCGTTGCCGATGTCATGGCCCGCGGCCTTCGCATCCTGCTTGACGCCCTGGCCAGAGCCGTCCTGCTGCGCGCTTGCCACGCCACTGAATGCTGCAAGCGCTGCGCATGCGATCAGGATCCGCAAGAGCTTCCCGCTGGTCATGCTGCCACCTCGTCGATGATCGGATTGTTCAATGACTTGGCGATTATGCGTCCACTCGCTTGGCACCCGCATCCAGGCCAGACTTGAGGCTGGCCTCGATAAATTCATCCAGGTCGCCATCGAGCACTTTCTGCGTATCGGAGCGCTCGATGCCGGTGCGCAGGTCCTTGATACGGCTTTGGTCGAGCACGTAGTTACGGATCTGGCTGCCCCAGCCGATGTCTGACTTGCTCGCTTCCAGCGCGTCCTTCTCGGCATTGCGCTTTTGCAGTTCAAGCTCGTACAGCTTGGCCGCGAGCATCTTCATGGCGTGGTCGCGATTGGCGTGCTGGCTGCGCTGGGTCTGGCAGGCCACCACCGTATTGGTCGGTATGTGCGTGATACGCACGGCCGACTCGGTCTTGTTCACGTGCTGGCCACCGGCACCGGACGAACGGTACACATCGGTGCGCAGATCGGCCGGATTGATATCGATGTCGATATCGTCATCGACTTCCGGCGACACGAACACCGAGGTAAAGCTGGTGTGGCGGCGGTTGTCCGAATCGAACGGGCTCTTGCGCACCAGGCGATGCACGCCGATCTCGGTCTTCAGCCAGCCGTAGGCGTAGTCGCCTTCCACACGGAAGGTGGCGGACTTGATGCCGGCCACTTCGCCACCGCTGACTTCCATCAACTCGGTCTTCCAGCCGCGCGATTCGCACCAGCGCAGGTACATGCGCAGCAATATTTCGGCCCAGTCCTGCGCTTCGGTGCCACCGGCGCCGGCCTGGATGTCCACGAAGGCGTTGTTGGCGTCCATCTTGCCGGAGAACATGCGCTGGAATTCCAGCTTGCTCACCTTGGCATCGAGGCCGCGCAGGTCAGCGACTACCGAGTTGGCAGTGTCTTCGTCGTTGTCGGCGGCCGCCATTTCCAGCAACTCGCCTGCGTCGATCAGGGCTGCGGTCATGGTGTCGATGCCACTGACGACGGTTTCCAGGCGGGCGCGTTCGCGGCCCAGCTCCTGGGCGCGCGGCGGATCGTCCCACACCGTGGGGCTTTCCAGTTCGCGGCTTACTTCTTCGAGGCGCTCACGCTTGGTGGCGTAGTCAAAGATACCCCCTAAGCGACTCGACGCGGCCCTTGAGGTCCGCGATCTGCGCAAGGATCGGATTGGTTTCGATCATTTGGGTTGAGCTTCCGTATCAGCAGCCCTTTAGGATAACAGAGGTCCCCGATGTGCCGCTAAGGCGCGGCCGGGCGGGCCTCGGCCTGCTGGCAATTTCACATAAAAAAGTCGCGGGACCGGTAAGGCTCCGACACGGTCGGTCACCGACGGCAAGGCTAGATGCAGCCCGGCCCGCACCAGGCGCCCCCTTTGCCCGGACCCATGCCCGCATGAACGAGCGATTCCAGTCCCTGGTCTATGGCGTGGTATTCGCGATGGCCGTGGGGTGGGTGCTGCATGTCGGCAAGAAGATCTTCGAGCCCGTGGTGCTGAGCATCCTGGTGGTCTACGTGATCGTCGGCCTGACCCGCCTGCTCTACCGCATCCCGGTAGTCGGCCCGCGCATCCCCATGCAGGTGAACTACGCGCTGTCGATCGTGGTGATCGCGCTGGCCTTGATGGCCATGGCGTCCCTGATCATGACCAACCTCACCCGGGTCGCGACCCTGGCCCCGCAGTACCAGGCCACCTTGCTGAACATGATCCAGAAAGGCGCCGCCAGATTCGGCTTCGAGTCCGAGCCCACCTGGGCCACCTTGCGTCGCGACCTGCTTGGCCAGGTCAATATGCAACGCCTGATCGGCTCCACCGTGATGTCCGTCACCTCGATCGCCGCCAGCCTGATCGTGGTGTTCCTCTACGTCGCCTTCCTGCTGGTCGAGAAGGGCAACCTGCCCAACAAGCTGGCGCATCTCTCGGATCAACCGCACAACGTGGCGCAACTCGAAAAGATCATCGTGCATATCAACCAGCGCGTGGGCACCTACCTGGCGCTGAAGACCCTGCTCAGCCTGCTGATCGGCCTGGTCAGCTGGGCGATCATGGCGTTTTTCGGACTGGAGCTCGCCGCGTTCTGGGCGGTGTTGATCACGCTGCTGAATTACGTACCGTATATCGGCTCGTTTCTTAGCGTGTTCCTGCCGGTGGCCTTCGCCGTCGTCCAGTATGGCGATACGGACACGGTGCTGATGCTGGCGCTTGCGCTCGCCGTGCCGCAGTTCTTCATCGGGAATTTCCTCGACCCGTACCTGATGGGCAATTCGCTGAATCTCAGCCCATTCGCCATCCTGATCAGTCTCACGGTTTGGAGCGCACTATGGGGCATCCCCGGCGCTTTTCTCGCGGTGCCGATCACGGCCTGCCTGGCTATGGTGTTCTCGGAATTCCCCGGCACGAGACCGATTGCCGTGTTGCTTTCGCGCAGTGGTGACTTGGACCAGAGCTGACGCCCCTGCTCCCTCTCCCTCCGGGGAGAGGGCTGGGGTGAGGGGCCAATCTTGCGATAACCCTTATCCGAAGCCTGCTTCGTAGCTACGTCATCGCGAGCACCCGCCCCTCACCTCAATCCTCTCCTCGCTCCTCAAAGCCGGGGCCATCCATGGCCCCTCCCCGCGTGCCCCGGAGGGGAGAGGAAGTTAGTGCGCTACACCAACGCCTGCTGATGCACGTCGCGGACTGCGCGCCCAGACGGGTCCGCCGCATTCGCAAACGCCGGATCCCATGCCAGCGCCGCTGGCGACGAACAGGCGATGGACTTGCCACCCGGCACCGTTGCCGCACACGCCTGCCCCGGATAGAAACGCTCGAAGATACGGCGGTACAAATAGGCCTCCTTGGTCGCGGGCGTGTTGTGCGGGAAGCGCGTGGCGGCCGCTGCAAACTCCCGGTCGCTCACTGCCTGCTCCGCATGCGCCTTGAGGCCATCGATCCAGCCGTAGCCTACGCCATCGCTGAACTGTTCCTTCTGGCGCCACAGAATCTCGTCCGGCAGCGCACCTTGGAACGCCTCGCGCAAAACCGCCTTCTCGATGCGCCCCTTGCCCGCCATCTTGTGACGCGCATCCATGCCCATCGCCACGTCGAGAAACTCCAGGTCGAGAAACGGCACACGCGCCTCCACGCCCCAGGCCATCATCGATTTGTTGGCGCGCAGGCAGTCGTAGCTGTGCAACGCGTCGAGCTTGCGCACGGTTTCCTCGTGGAAGGCTTCAGCCGATGGCGCCTTGTGGAAATACAGGTAGCCGCCAAAGATCTCGTCCGAGCCTTCGCCGGACAGCACCATCTTCACGCCCATTGCCTTGATCCTGCGCGCAAGCAGATACATCGGCGTGGACGCGCGAATGGTGGTGACGTCGTAGGTCTCGATATGGCGGATCACTTCGGGCAGCGCATCCAGCCCTTCCCAGAACGTATAGATGAAGCCGTGATGCACCGTACCCAGCGCATCCGCGGCGACTTGTGCGGCAGCCAGGTCGGGCGAGCCTTCCAGGCCGATAGCAAACGAATGCAGGCGCGGCCACCAGGCCTCGGCGCGGTCGTCATCCTCGACGCGGTGACGCGCGAAACGCGCAGCGCAGGCAGCGACCAGCGAGGAATCCAGCCCACCGGAAAGCAGCACGCCGTAGGGCACGTCCGTCATCAGCTGGCGATGCACGGCCTGCTCGAATGCCTCGCGCAAATCACCTAATGAAACATCCTGACCCTTCGTATGGGCATAGTCGCGCCAGGGCTTGTGGTAGTAGCGGCGCAGTTCTCCATCGGCACTGTCATAGACATGGCCAGGCGGAAACGGCGCCACGTCGGCGCAAAGGCTTGATAGCGCCTTCATCTCCGAGGCCACGCAAAGCCGCCCTTCGCCATCGTGCCCCCAGTACAACGGGCAGACACCCATTGGATCGCGGGCGATGACGTAGCGGGCCGCCTCGCTATCCCACAATGCAAACGCAAAGATGCCGTTGAGTCTGGATACCCATTCAGCCGCATCGGCCTGCTCGCGATACAACGCATTGATGACTTCGCAATCCGAGCCTGTGGTGAAGTCATAGCCGCTGGCAGCGCGCACATCGCGGTGGTTGTAGATCTCGCCGTTCACCGCCAAGGCCAGCGCACCATCGCGTGAGCGCAGCGGCTGCGCGCCACTAGCCGGATCGACGATCGCCAGACGCTCGTGCACCAGGATCACGCCAGCGTCGACGAACACGCCGCTCCAGTCCGGGCCGCGATGACGCTGGCGTTGCGAGAGTTCCAGCGCCTGCTGGCGTAGCGCCGCCAGGTCATCGCCTGGCTGCAGGTCGAACATGCCGAAGATCGAACACATGACACAGATCCCTTGATTGTTTTTTCGTGTGGCGGAAAAACAAAAAGGCCCGCTGGGAGCGGGCCTTTTTGCGTGAATGTTTGCAGTTTCTGCTTACACGCCGGCCCACCCGTCGATGCGGGTATTATTATTGGCGTTGTTATTCAGCGCACACGCTTGAGCGCTTGCCGTCGCAGAAGCGGCGGTAGCCATCATGGAAACGAAACAGGCGCGAATGCAGGACATGAGGCCGACTTCAACACAAGCCGTGGTCGCTGACAAGCACCCTGCAAACAGTTTCATTTGTTCTCTTCTTCCGTCGCTGGCTTCGGCTCACGTATCCAGTCGATGGCAAGCACCAGTTCGGCATTGCTGAAGAGCCGGAACTCGGCCGGCACAGCAAAGCCCATGGCCGTCGCCGCTATGCGCA
>DASXND010000210.1:0-9816 GCA_036495265.1 Dyella sp. | reverse complement strand
CGAAGTGAACGTGAAGCCGGGCGAAGGCATCCCGATGCATTCCCATCCGGAGAACGTGGTGTACTTCGTCACCGGGGGCAAGATCAAAACCACGACATCCGATGGAAAAGTGACCGAGACCACGCGCAAGCCGGGTGAAGTGCTGTGGAGCGCGCCTATTACACATAGCAACCAGAACGTGGGAACAACGGCGGAGAAGGTCATTGTGATCGAGCTCAAGCCAGCCAAATAGCGGGTCGCAGCGACCCGTGCATTGGCTTATCAACACGTTTAAATGGAAGCCGCCCATTCCATTTCGATGCGCGCGTATGGGTGACATCGGCCATGACATGACTGGCCGATGTCCACTTCACGAGGAATGCTGCCTGCCGTTTGCATCCACGTAACCGTTGCACGCGATCCAACGAAATCTGGTGTCAACGCCTTTGACAACCTGGCCGGGAGCGCCTCATGCCTGATTCGTCCGATACGTCACCGCCGCAACGCCAGGTCTGGCGCTGGGGCGTGATTGCCGTTGCTGTCATGATCCTGGCGCTGGCTTTTGCCTACGTCGGCGGCTGGCTCACGCCACGGCGACTCACGCCACAGCGCATCGTCAATGCCTTGCAGGACAATGGCGGCGTGCATCCGGGCTACCGTCGCAATCATGCCAAGGGCATCTGTGTTGCCGGCTATTTCGAAGGCAGCGGTGCCGCATCCGCTTATTCCACGGCGTCCGTTTTTGGAAACGTGCGCACGCCGGTGGTGGGCCGCTTTGCCATTCCCGGCGGCAATCCCTATGCGCCGGACGGCAGCACGGCGATTCGCAGCCTCGCGCTTCGCTTTGACCTGCCCCATGGTCAACAGTGGCGCACGGGTATGAACAACATACCGGTGTTTGTCGTCGCGACGCCCGAGGCGTTCTATCAGTTGACGGTGGCAACCCGCCCTGACCCAGCTACCGGCAAACCGGACCCGGCGCGCGCAGGCGCCTTCTTCGCGTCCCATCCGGAAGCCGCGGCGTTTCTTGCCTGGGCCAAGTCCCATAAGCCATCGGCCAGCTTCGCCACCGATAGCTATGACGCCCTCGATGCGTTCTATCTTGTCGACGCCCACGGGCAGCAGCACGCCGCGCGCTGGCGCGTGGTGCCGGAAGCCAGCGACGAAGTTGGCGCGGCGCCGAAATCCGACGACAACGACTTCCTGTCGCAGGATCTGCAGCAACGTCTGGCGGCCGCACCGCAACGCTGGCGTTTGCTGGTAACCCTGGCCGCACCCGGCGACCCGACCAACGACGCCACCAAGGCGTGGCCGGTCGACCGCACCACCATCGATGCAGGCACCCTGGTCATCGAGAGCGAACAACCGCAGGACAGCGGTCCCTGCCGCGACATCAACTACGACCCGACCGTGCTCCCCGAGGGCATCAGAATCTCCGATGATCCCTTGCTGCCGGCGCGCTCCGCTGCCTATGCCGACTCCTATCTGCGTCGGACCCGCGAAGAGGCGCACTTCCCCGGCACGGCGCAGGCCGATGCCGCCAAACCGGAGAGCAAGTGATGACGACTCCCAAGGCTTTCCATCCGCTCGCGCGTCTGCTGCACTGGACCATGGCCGTGCTGGTTCTGGCGATGTTGTTTATCGGCGTGGGCATGGTTTCGACGGTATCGGCGAAGCACCAGTGGCTGCTCGCCATCCACAAGCCGCTCGGCATCGCGATACTGTTGCTGGTCTTGCTGCGCATTGTCGTGCGTCTGCGTTTCCGGCCACCGGCGCTACCGGCGGACATGCCTGCCTTGATGCAGTTTGTCGCACACGCTTCGCATTGGCTGCTTTACGCCTTGATGCTGGCCATGCCGTTGATCGGCTGGGCGATGCTGTCGGCCGGCGGCTACCCGGTGATGCTTGGAAGCTCGTGGCATCTTCCAGCGATACTTCCCGCAAGCCCCGTGCTTTTCGCCTGGTTGCGCGAGGCGCACGAATACCTTGCCTATCTGTTCTTCCTCACCATTCTTGGGCATATGGGGGCTGCGCTTTATCACGCATTGATTCGGCGCGATGAGGTCTATGCCAGCATGACGGTCGGGTTTCCGGCTTCAGCCGAGGAAGCGCAGGAGCCGCCAGCAGGCATCGAGCCACCGGCCCCGGACGCCTTACCGCCGTCGGCTAACGCCAGCTGATCAGCGCTCGCGCGCGTGCATGGCACGCGTGCGAGCGGCCCGGGTAGCTCCTGCCGAGCGGCCGGTCGCACCCTTGGTGCGTGAAGCTTTCTTTGCAGCAACCTTGCGACCTGCCGGACCCTTGCTGGGCGCAGCCTCTTTGGCAGACACCGAACGCTCAGGGGTTGTACGCGCGGAAGCCCGCGCCGACGCGGTTGTCGCCGCGGCGGCGCTACCCTCACGCTTCAATGCCATGGTGGAAGCGCGGCTGCGCCTCGCCGAGGTGCGCCTTGCCGCCGTCTTCGCAGCGGCTTTTTTGGCGGCAGGCTTCTTGCGCGTGCCCTTCTTGCTCGCCGCAGCCTTCCTGGCCGGCACATCGATACCAGCGCGACGCGCCTCGGACAAGCCGATGGCTATGGCTTGCCTGACCGAGACCGCCGCATGCCCGTCTTCGCGCATATGCTCGATTTCCTCGCGCACGAATTCGCCGGCCTGGGTGCTGGCCGATTTGCCTTCGCGCTTGTCCTTGCGCGCACGAGCCCGGGCCTTCTCGCTGGGCATCACGCTGCTCCGATGACGGAAGGAGAGGCCATGCTGCGGGGCCGGCTGTGAATGGCGGGGCAAGGAAACCTCAACAGCTCGCTATGCGGCCAAGCCACCCGCGTCGGTGCCTCTTTGGCGTCTTACGTCAGCGTGATTTCCTTGCCCTCTTTAATGCGCCGCTTCGACCACTGGTTCGCCATCAGCCACTGCCGGCGGCACACCCATGGCCTGGAATAGCGCGGCGGAATCCACCAGCCGCACAGCCGTGGCTTGAACATCGGAGAGCGTCGCGTTCCGCCAACGTTGCTCGCTGGCAAGTGTCACCGGGTAAGAGACGGCGCCCAGCCGGTAACGCGCCTTGGCATCGGCTAACGACTCTGCTGCCGAACTGGATGCGCTCTGCGCAGCCTGCAGGGTCATGGCGTCCTGCTGCAAGGCAGCCAAGGAGTCGGCCACGTTCTGGAATGCGTTGAGCACCGTCTGCCGGTACTGCGCCATGCTGGCATCGTAATCGGCGATGGCTGCCTTGCGCTGC
The DNA here is from genome assembly GCA_036495265.1 of Dyella sp. GTDB lineage: Bacteria > Pseudomonadota > Gammaproteobacteria > Xanthomonadales > Rhodanobacteraceae > Dyella. The sequence continues at coordinate 6,600 of DASXND010000210.1, read as the reverse complement.
GCCAGCAGCGCGCCACCGTGGAAGATCGGTTGCGCCAACGACACCCCAGCGCTCCATATCGCCCCTGCGCCGGTAAACAAATCCGCCGCCTTGAAAGCCCCCGAGCCGATCGTGGCAGAAAGCGAGATATGTGGAAAAAGGTTGGCGGTGGCCACACCGACCTGGGCCGAGGCCGCCTGTATGGCAGCCTCGGCGGCCATCACGTCGGGACGCTGCTTGAGCAGGTCGGATGGCACGCTGACCGGAATGTCGTCTGGCACATGCAGCTGTGCGAGCGGAATCACGGCCGGCGCCTGATCCGGCGTGCGCCCCATGAATACCGCCAGCGCGTGCCGGGCGCGCTGCGCCTGGAAGCGCAACGGCGGCAACGAAGCGTCCAGTATCGCGGCGTTCTGTTGCGCCGTGAGCACGTCGTCGTGCGACGCCGCGCCGAGACGATAAGCCTTTTCTGTCAGGTCGGCCTGTTCATGCGCCAACACCGCCAGCCGCTCATTGATGGTGACCTGTTCCGCCAGCGACGAAGCGTTGACCGCGGTAATCACGATGTTCGCCGCCAGCGCGCGACGCGCACCGTCCAACTGGTACGACTGCAGATCCACTTGGGCGGCGGCCTGCTTGACTCCATAACGCGCCGCGCCAAACACATCGAAGGTATAGCCCAGGCTCAGCTGGCCGGCGTAGACGTTGTAGAGATCAGTCGGCGGGCCCAGGTTCGGCACGCCTAATGCGCGTTGCCGACTGGTCTGACCTTGCGCATCGAGCGATGGCAGCTGGGTCGCGCCGACCTGCGCGCGATACTGCTGATGCACTGCTTCCAGCGTGTGCCTGGCCGCATCCAGCGATGGATTGTTGCGCAGCCCTTCGTCCACCCAGGCATCGAGCGTGTCGGAACCGAACTGCCGCCACCAATCCGGCACGGCATGCTCGCCTGCATTGAAATGCTGGACGACGCCCCCTGCTTCGGCACTCACCGCGGGAGTCGGCTCTACCGTGTAGCTCTGCGGTGAAGGCGAGGCCGGTGGTTTCGCTGGCGGCGCGAAGGAACAACCGGCCAGGGTGAGCGCGGCGACAGCCGTCGCCATTAAGGTCCGCTTATGCTTGATCACAAGTCTCATGGTGCAACCTCCTGCGGCGGCTCGCCGGCCCGCACGCGGAACCAGATGGCGTACAACGCCGGCAGATAGAACAGGGTCAACACGGTGGCGACGGTGATGCCGCCCATCAGGGCGGTGGCCATCGGTCCGAAGAAGTTGCTGCGCAACAGCGGAATCAGCGCCAGTACGGCGGCAGCGGCCGTCAGCGTGATGGGACGGAAGCGCCGCACGGTGGCGCCGACGATGGCTTCCCAGCGCGGATGTCCAGCGCGAATGTCCTGCTCGATCTGGTCCACCAGGATGACCGAGTTGCGCATGATGATGCCGAGCATGGCGATCGTCCCCAGCATGGCAACGAAACCGAACGGCTGGTGGAACAGCAGCAGGGAACCGATCACGCCGATCAAACCCAGCGGCGCGGTCAACACCACCATGAAGGTGCGGCTGACGCTCTGCAGCTGGATCATCAGCAAGGTCAGCACGGCGATCACCATCAAGGGCATCTGTGCATTGATCGAACCCTGTGCCTTGCCGTTCTCCTCCACCGCGCCGCCGACCTCGACCCGATAGCCGACCGGCAGATGGCTGCGTATGCCGTCGAGCTGCTTGTCGATGGCGTTGGTGACATCCAGTCCCTGGGCACCGTTGCGCGTATCGGCCTGCACCGTGATGGTCGGTTGACGGTCGCGCTCCCACACCACGCCGTATTCCAAGCCATAGTCGACGCGACCGAGTTGACTCAGCGGAATCGCCGTACCAGTGGGCGTCGGTATCGCCAGCCGTTCGATCTGGTCGGGGTGAATGCGATCGGCCTTGGGCGCACGCAGATCGACAGCAATAAGCTTGTCGCGCTCGCGATACTGGGTCACCGTGGTTCCCGACAGCGACATGGCGAGGAAATTCGACACGTCCTGGGAGGTGATGCCGAGCTGGCGCGCCTTGACCTGGTCGATCTCGAAGCGCACGGATCGCTCGCCCGGCTCGTCCCAATCGAACTGCACATTGCGCGTGCGTGGATCGGCGCGCATCGTGCCCGCCACTTGCTCGGCGATGCCACGAACGGTCGCGATATCGTCGCCCTCGATGCGAAACTGCACGGGAAAACCCACCGGCGGCCCGTTCTCCAGCCGACTGACACGGCTGCGCACGGCCGGGAAATCGCGCGGCAGCATGCCGTCCAGATAGCGTGCCAACGCTTCACGCTGCTCGATGCTCTTCGCCGTGATCACGAACTGGGCGAAGTTGGGTTGATCCAGTTGCTGATCCAGCGGCAGATAGAAACGCGGAGCGCCCGCGCCGACGAAGCTGACGTAGCTGCCGATCTCCTTGCGATCCTTGATCGCTGCCTCGAAGCGTTTCACCTGGTTCATGGTCGCGTCGAACGAGGCGCCTTCCGGCAGGCGCAGGTCGACCAGCAGTTCGGGCCGGTCTGAGCTGGGGAAGAACTGCTTCGGCACCAGGCCGAAGCCGGCCAGCGCCACCACAAACAGCGCAACCGTCATGCCCAACACCAGGAAGCGGCGCTTTAGGCAGAAGTCCAGCCAGCCGCGGAAGCGCCGGTAGAACGCCGTGTCGTAGATCTCGATATCGCCCTCCTTGTGCACCACGGCCGCGGTATTCGCGCTGCGCGCCTCGTTCCAGCGGCGCGGCAGCACGCGTGCCCACCACTCCTGGCCGGGCTTGGCGCGCTGGTGGTGCTCAGGCAACAGGTGATAGCCCAGCAACGGAATCACGATGACCGCTGCCAGCCACGACACCAGCAGCGCGATCGCGGACACCTCGAAGATCGAACGCGTGTATTCGCCCGTACCGGACTTGGCCAGCGCAATCGGCAAAAAGCCGGCGACCGTAACCAGGGTGCCCGTGAGCATGGGGAAGGCCGTGCTGGTATAGGCGAACGCGGCGGCGCGCATACGGCTCCAACCCTGCTCCAGCTTCACCGACATCATCTCGACGGCAATGATCGCGTCGTCCACCAGCAAGCCGAGCGCCAGCACCAGGGTGCCCAGCGACACCTTATGCAGGCCGATGCCGAACAACTCCATGCATAGCGCGGTTACTGCCAGTACGAACGGGATCGAGATCACCACCACCATGCCGGTACGGAAACCCAGGCTCAGCAGACTCACCAGCAAGACGATCGCCACCGCTTCGGCCACGGACTTCAGGAAGTCGTCCACCGAATGGGACACCGCATGCGGCATGCTGGTCACTTCGGACAGCTTCAACCCCGCCGGCAGGCGCTTCTGCAGCGAAACCGTCGCCGTATCGAGCGCCTTGCCGAGATGGATGACATCGCCGCCCGGCTGCATGGTGATACCGATACCCAGCACCGGTTGCGCCATGAAGCGCATCTGCTGGCTCGGCGGATCGTCGTAGCCCTTGTGGATGGTGGCGATGTCGCCGAGCCGGAACGTCTGGTTGTTGATGCGCAGCAAGGTGTCCTTCAGCGCGTCCACGTTGTCGAACTGGCCCGTAGGTCGCACGAACACGCGGTCGTCCGACGTAGTGAGCACGCCGGCCGAGGTCACCGCGTTCTGCTGGTTGATCGCCTGCGCCAGCTGCTGGGGACTGATTCCCAGCTTGGACAGGCGCGCGTTCGACATCTCGATGAAGATGCGCTGGTTCTGGTCGCCGATAAAGTCGACTTTTGCTACACCAGGTACGCGCAACAGTTCCGCACGTAGCTGATCGGCATAGTCATGCAACTGCGCTGGCGTAAAACCATCGCCTTCCAGCGCGTAGATATTGGTATAGACGTCGCCGAATTCGTCGTTGAAGAACGGCCCCTGCACACCTGGCGGCAGCTGGGCAGCGATGTCGGCCACCTTCTTGCGCACCTGATACCAGGTATCGGGAACACTGGCGCTGGGTGCGGAATCCTTGATGTTGAAGAAGATCAGTGACTCGCCCGGCCGCGAATAGCTGCGCAGGAAGTCGATCGACGGCGTCTCCTGCAGCTTGCGCGAGATGCGATCGGTGACCTGCTCCTGCACCTGCTTGGCATCGGCGCCGGGCCAGAACGTTTGCACCACCATCACCTTGAAGGTGAACGGCGGATCTTCCGATTGCGACAGGCGGCTGTACGACAACATGCCGAACAGCGCCACCATCACCATGATGAAGAACACCAGCGACTGGTGACGCAACGCCCACGCCGAGAGATTGAAGCGGCCTTCCTGGTTACTGGCGGCCTGATGCATATCGGGCTGATTCATAGCGGCGCATCCTCCGGATGCGGCGGCGCGATCGGCTCGACCTTCTCGCCCGCGGACACCGTATGCACGCCTTGCATCACCACCCGCTCGCCGGCATGCAGACCGCTGCCCACCAGTACATCGCGCTCGCCGTAACTGAGGACGGCGACCGGACGAAGCTCCAGCCTGGCATCGGCAGCACGCACGACCCACACCGCCGGATGTTCGCCCTGATGGAACAGCGCCGTGGCGGGAATGCGTATCGCCGGGCGGGTAGTCGATGACGTGGCAAGGCTGACTTCCGCCGTCATGCCCAGATGTACCTGCGGCCCGGGCTGGTCTAGCGCGAGCTTGATGCGATAGGTACGCGACTGCGGGTCTGCTGCGGGCGAAATGTCGCGCACATGGCCGACCAGCGTCTTGCCCGGCAAGGTCAGCAAGCTCACCGTCGCGGCCTGACCCACCGTGATGCCAGCCAGCCGATTCTCGGGTACGTCGATGAACACGTCGCGATCGCCGGACCAGGCAAAACCAAACACCGCCTGGCCGGCGGCCAGCACCTGCCCGACGTCGGCCTGCTCGCTGGTGATGCTGCCGTCGCGATCGGCCACCAGGGTGGTGTAGTTCGACTGGTTCTGCGCCAGCGCCAGCTGCTGCCTGGCCTGGTCGCGTGCGGCCAGCGCAGCGGCATAGGCGTCATGCGTCTGGTCCAGTTGCAACTGGCTGATGAGGTTTTGTTTCGACTGTGCTTCGTCGCGATCACGCTGCTGCGTGGCAAAGGTAAGACGATGTTCCGCCGCCTCCAGCGCGGCCTGGGCGGAGGCTTGCGAGCGCGCGGCGTCGGCGGGATCGAGCTGCGCCAGCACCTGGCCCTTCTTCACCGTATCGCCCAGCCGCGCCTGGCGGGCGACCAGTTGCCCAGCCACCCGGAATGACAGCGGCATTTCGAAGCGTGCGCGGACCTCGCCTGGAAATCGTTCCCGCGATGCGCCGTCGACCAAGGCGACCGGCATGGCGATCACCGGCCGGGCGGGCTCGGACTGAGGCGCCCCCTTGCCGCACCCGGAAAGCAGGACCAGTGCTGCCATGGCAACGGGCAGCCAGCCATGCCGCGCCAACACGCCGGCGGACAGGCGGAAATCAGAGTTAGTCACGAGCTACTCCTAAAGCTTGGGGACGCTTGTGGGGAACCCGGCTGGCCCGCAGCCGGCCAAGGTAAATTCACCCATGAACTCTAATACATAGTTGTATTTGAATTCAACAAAGCATTCCGATCCATAGTCGATGCGCGTGATACGATCCCGCCATGGCACGTAAGCGATTAACCCGGGAAGAAAGCCGCGACCAGACTCGCCTGCGATTGCTCGAGGCGGCGGCCATCACCATTGCCAAAAAAGGTTTGGCCGCTTCCAGCGTCGAGGACATCGCGGCTCATGCCGGCTATACCCGCGGTGCGTTCTACTCGAACTTCAAGAGCAAGAACGACTTGTTCATCGAGCTGCTCAAGCTCGACCACGCGGACATCCAGCAAGGCTTGCAGGAGATCCTGGATGCCGGGCTATCGATCGAGGACACGCAGAAGCACTTGGCCCAGTTCTACGTCCAGGCCTATTGCGGCGACACGAGCTTTGTTCTCTGGACAGAGGCACGACTGCAGGCACTACGCGATGTCAGGTTCCGCGCACGGTTGAATGCCTTGCTGCTGGAAAAACGCGATGTGATTGCCTACTTCATCACGACCTTCTGCAAGCTGATGGGCAGGACCCTGCCCGCCCCAGCGAACGACCTTGCATTCAGCACGATGGCGCTGATCGACGGCGTACGTTTCTTCAACGAATCCATGCCCAATGAGCTATCCGACGAGTCAGCGCAGAAGCTGCTGAGCGCCATCTTCAGTGCGACTTTCTTTCCCTGAAGAGCGATAGACCGCCCTGCGCACTCGCGAGTCGGCGCCCTCGAATAGCTCCGGTGGCGACTGAGGATTTGGGGATGCTATGAGAACATCAGGCGATCGCGCTGTCCTCGGCCGGATCTTCCGCCGCGACAAAACCACCGGTCTGCCGCTTCCACAGACGCGCATAAAGGCCACCGCGGGCAATCAGCTCCGCATGCGAGCCGGTTTCCACGATCTGGCCCTTGTCCATCACGATCAGGCGATCCATGCGTGCGATGGTGGAAAGGCGATGGGCAATCGCGATCACCGTCTTGCCGCGCATCAGCAGGTCGAGACTCTCCTGAATAGCCGCCTCGGCCTCGGAATCCAGTGCCGAGGTGGCCTCATCGAGGATCAGGATCGGTGCGTCCTTCAA
>DASXND010000209.1:0-3604 GCA_036495265.1 Dyella sp. | reverse complement strand
CTGCCCAAGGACGGCAAGGTCGTGCTCGATTTCAACCGCGCGTATAACCCGCCGTGCGCTTTCACGCCGTATGCGACCTGTCCGCTGGCGCCGCCGGAAAATCGGATGGATCTGCGCGTGACGGCCGGCGAGAAAAACTACAGCGGCTCACATCATTGAACGCGTGAGCGTGCCCTTGATTGGGCGCATGGCCCCGGCGCGAGCCGCCGGGGCGTGGTAAAGCTGCACTTCGACGATGCGCTCAGCGGCCCTTGAAGTCGGCCTTGCGCTTCTCGAGGAAGGCGCTGGTGCCTTCGCGCATGTCGTCGGTGGAGAAGGCAAGGGCAAAGACCTGCGTTTCGAACTCAAGCCCTTGATCGATGGTGGTTTCACCACCCTGCAGCACGGCATCCAGGATGCCGGCGGCGGCCAAGGGCGCGGACTGGGCGAGCTGGTCGGCCAAGCTGTTCACCGTCTCATCCAGCGCTTCGGGTGCGACGACGCGGGTAACCACGCCCAGTTCGTACGCGCGCTGCGCGTTGACCAGCACGCCGGTCAGGCATAGCTCCAGCGCCGCGCCACGACCGGCGAGGCGAAGCAGACGCTGGGTGCCACCAAAGCCTGGAATCAGCCCAAGGTTGATTTCCGGTTGACCGAACTTCGCTTTCTCGCTGGCCACGCGCAGATGGCAGGCCATCGCCAGTTCCATGCCGCCGCCAAGGGCGAAGCCCTGGATGCGCGCGATCACCGGTTTGCCGAGGCGTTCGATCAGGCTCATCAGGCGCTGGCCCGTACGCGAAAAACCCTGGGCTTGCACCGGGGTGTAGCTATTCATCTCGGCAATGTCGGCACCGGCCACGAACGCTTTCTCACCCGCGCCGGCCAGCACGACCACGCGCACGGCGTCGTCCTGGGCGGCCTGGCTAAAGGCCAGGGTCAGTTCGTTGAGCGTTTCGCGGTTGAGCGCATTGAGCTTGTCCGGACGATTGACGGTGATCGTGCGAACCGCGCCGCGGTTGGCGATTTCAAGGTTTCGATAAGCCATGGGAGTTCCTGGCGGATAAAACAGGCATAGTACCAGTGGGAACCTTTGTCGCCCCCGGCGTTCTCAGCAGGGGCGCCGGATTTGCCGGCGTTCGCTGCACGATTCGCCCGGAGCGCTTACGATGGTGGAGTTCCGGCTGTGATGGAGATAGGCATGGCACAACTGCGTTGGCTGGCTCTGGGCATCCTGTTATGGGGTGCGGCAGTGCATGCGCAGGACAACGCGGCGGCGCGCGATGCCGCTTCGATAAGGCTCGACAAGAGCAAGCTTTCCTATGCCATCGGATTCCAGATAGGTAGCCAGTTCGCCAATGGCGATCCGGATATCGATATCCCGACGCTCCAGCGGGCCATTCAGGACGCTTACTCGAAGAAGCATCCGACCGTGTCCATGCAAGACATGCATGATCAGCTGCAGATGCTCGATGAGCAGATGCACGCGACCGCGATAGCCGAGTTCAAGCGCATCGCCGAAAGCAATGCGCGCAAGAGTGCCGATTTCCTGGAGCGCAATCGCCAGCAGGCGGGTGTGGTCCAACTGCCGTCCGGCATTCAGTACGCGGTGATCAAGAAAGGTGACGGCAGGATCAGTCCCGCCGTCACCAGTATGGTCACGGTGAACTATCGCGGCATGCTGGTCGACGGCACCGAATTCGACAGTACCTGGGCACGTGGCGCGCCGGTGCACTTCGAGGTCGACAAGGTGATCCGCGGCTGGCAGGACGTGATTCCGCGCATGCACGTGGGTGACCGCTGGAAGGTCGTGATTCCACCACAGCTCGCGTACGGAACCCATGGTGCCTTGCCACGCATCGGGCCGAACGAGGCGCTGGTCTTCGAAATCGAACTGCTTGATATCCAGCAGTGATGTAGCCCTCTGCTGGTAGGCGCCGAATCAGCTAGCATACGCGGGCTCATGCTCAACGATTCCGCGCCAATCATCGCCGTCTCCCTGTCGCCCTGCATCGGCATCTGCCGGCTCGACGCGCGTGGCTATTGCGTCGGCTGCCTGCGTACGGGCGACGAGATCGCCCGTTGGCGTGGCATGAACGACAGCGAGCGCTTGCGTTACATGCGAGAGGTGCTGCCTCCGCGCAAGGCGCCATGATGGGAGAGGTGCTGACCAACCTCTACTCGGCGCTCCTGCCCTTGTCGGCACCGCCGACCGGTCAGGGTTGGAATCACAGCGATATGGCCGAGTTCCTGGGCAACGTGCCGCGTCGCCCAGCCGCCGTGCTGGTGGGGGTGCGTGAGGGTGTCCAGCCGCGCCTGGTGCTCACCGTGCGTACCGATCATCTGCATGATCACGCGGGACAGGTGGCGTTTCCCGGCGGACGCACCGATCCGGAGGACGCCGACGCGATTGCGACGGCGCTGCGCGAAAGCGAGGAGGAGATCGGCCTCGCACCCAAGCTGGTCACGCCGTTGGGTTTCCTCGACCGCTTCGAAACCGTGAGCGGCTATTGCATCACGCCGGTGGTGGCGCGCATCGATCCGGACGCCCGGCTTTATCCCGCACCGGATGAGGTGGCGGAAGTGTTCGAAGTGCCGCTGTCGTTCTTCCTGGAACCGGCCAATATGCGGCGTTACACCATGGAGTTTCGCGGACATCGTCGCGACATGGTGGAATTCGTGCATGGCGGCCACCGCATCTGGGGCGCGACCGCCGCCATGGTCTTTAACCTTCTGCAGAGGATGGGCCGCGCATGACACTGAAAACCACCTTGATCGAAGCAAGCGAACTCGCCGCGCTGCCGCCGCACGACGTTTTGATTGTCGATTGCCGCTTCGAGTTGATGGCGCCGGGCAATGGCGAGCGCGACGTTGCCAAGGGCGAACGTGATTATCTTGAAGGTCATATCCCGGGCGCGGTGTATGCAAGCCTCGACAAGGATCTCTCGGATCTATCGCGCCAGGTCGAAGGGCTGGGGCGTCACCCGTTGCCGCTGGAGTCGGCATTCTCCAGCGTGTTGTCGCGTTGGGGCTGGCGCCCCGGTTTACAGGTGGTGAGTTACGACGCTGCCGGTGGCTCGCTGGCTGCAGCGCGCCTGTGGTGGCTGCTGCGACTGGTCGGTGTACAGGACGTGGCCGTGCTCAATGGCGGCTATGGCGCTTGGTTGGCGGCGGGATTGCCGGTGGATGCGGGCAACGTGACGCGTACGCCCAGCAAGGTTGAGCTGCATTACGACACGAGCCGCCATCTCGTCGATCACGCGCATCTGCTCGATGCACCCGAAAGGCTGTTGCTCGATGCACGGGCTGCGCCGCGTTACCGTGGCGACGTGGAACCGATCGATCGCGTCGGCGGACATGTGCCGGGTGCGCACAATCGTCCGTTCTCGGACAATCTTGGGGGCGACGGCCGCTTCAAGTCGGCCACGCTGTTACGCCAGGAATTCCTCGATGTGCTTGGCACGCACGCGTCGCAAGACGTCGTACATATGTGCGGCTCCGGCGTTACCGCCTGCCACAACCTGCTGGCGATGGAGCATGCGGGATTGGCGGGCTCGCGCCTGTATGCCCCTTCATGGAGCGGTTGGGTCAGTGATCCTGGCCGCCCGATTGCCAAAGGCGATCTGCC
>DASXND010000208.1:0-12330 GCA_036495265.1 Dyella sp. | reverse complement strand
CTCGGCCAGCCCGAGCTCCCACGGCACGCCGGCATAGCGGATCGACGTCAGCGGACTGGCGCCGGTACCACCATCGTGGCCGGAGATCGTAATCAGGTCGGCGCCGGCCTTGGCGACGCCGGCCGCGATTGTGCCGACGCCTGCATGCGCGACGAGCTTGACCGAGACAAGCGCGCTCGGGTTGACCTCCTTGAGGTCATAGATCAGCTGCGCGAGATCCTCGATCGAATAGATGTCGTGATGCGGCGGCGGCGAGATCAGACCGATACCCGGCTTGGCGTAGCGCAGTCGGGCGATGGTGGCGTCGACTTTGTGCCCGGGCAACTGACCGCCCTCGCCGGGCTTGGCGCCCTGGGCAATCTTGATCTGCAGCACTTCGGCATTGACCAGATACGCCGGCGTGACGCCGAAGCGACCCGATGCCACCTGCTTGATCTTCGAGGTCTTCTCGGTGCCGTAGCGGGCGGGATCTTCACCGCCTTCGCCCGAATTGCTGCGCGCACCGAGGCGATTCATGGCGATCGCCAGTGCCTCGTGCGCCTCCGGCGACAGCGCGCCCAGCGACATGCCCGCCGAATCGAAACGACGCAGGATGCTTTCGACCGACTCGACATCGTCCAGCGGTACCGGTTCGCCCACCGGGCGCGGCGCCAGCAGATCGCGCAGTGCCGAGGGCGGGCGGTGATCGACGTAATTGGCGTAGGCGCGGTAATCCGCGCTGCTGCCGGTACGCACGGCCTTCTGCAGGCTGGCGATCACGTCCGGGTTGTACATGTGGTATTCGCCACCGTAGACGAACTTGTACAGTCCGCCTGCGCGCAATGGCAACGCCTCGTTCCATGCCTCCGCAGCCAGCAGGCGCTGGTCGTGTTCCAGCTCCGCGAAGCCCGCGCCACCGATGCGCGACGGCGTGCCGGGGAAGCACAGCGCCACCACCTCCGGCGCCAGCCCGACAATCTCGAACAGCTGCGCACCGCGATAGCCGGCAACGGTGGAGATGCCCATCTTCGACAGGATCTTGAGCAGGCCCTTGCGGATGCCGCGTCGATAGCTGCGGCCCACTTCGAAGCGGTCGCTGGCGATGTGGCCTTCGCGGCCCAGCTCGAACAGGCTCTGGTAGGCGAGCCAGGGGTAGATCGCGGTAGCGCCAAATCCGATCAGGCAGGCGAACTGGTGCGCGTCGCGTGGCGTGGCCGTCTCGACCACGATATTGCATTGGCAGCGCAGGGACTGATCGATCAGGTGCGCATGCACCGCGCCCACCGCGAGCAGCGAGTGGATGGGTAGTTGGTCCTTGTTGGGGTAGCGGTCGCTGAGGAAAACCAACGAGCAACCTTCGCGCACCACCTTTTCAACGTCCTGGCAAAGCCGGCGCAGAGCCGCTTCCAAGCCTTCTTCCGGCGCATACATCAAATCGAAGCGCGGGGTAGTGATGAACTGCGGCAAGGCCAGCAGCTGCCGCAGCTTGCGCTGCGAGAGCACGGGCGAATTGATCAACACCTGCTTCGCGTTCTCGGGAGTGAGATCGAACACGTTGCTCTCGGGCCCGATCTGCGTCACCAGCGACATCACCAGCTTTTCGCGCAGCGGATCGATCGGTGGATTGGTGACCTGGGCGAAGGCCTGGCGGAAACGGTCGAACAGCGGCCGCACCTGGCGCGACATGGCGGCAATGGGCGTGTCGTCACCCATCGAGCCGGTGGCTTCCTGTTCCAGCTCCACCATCGCCTTGAGTACGGTCTCGCGTTCTTCGCGCGACAGGCCGTAGAGCTTCTGGTAACGGCGCAGCTCGTCCGCTGGCAGCGGCTCCGCGGCCAGCGAGGGATCAATCAGATCCGACTCCAGATAGCTCACTCCGGCGCGCAGCCAGTCGCGATAGGGCGCGCGGCGGCGATTGATGTCGTCGATGTCAGCGTCGCGCAGCAGGCGGTGCTGCTGCAGATCGACGGCAATCATTTCGCCCGGCGCCAGTCGTCCCTTGGCCACCACCTGTGACGACGGCACGTCCCACAGACCCGCTTCGGAAGCGACGATCAGGTGGTTGTCGGCCGACAAGGCCCAACGCGCGGGACGCAGGCCGTTACGATCCAGGGTACACGCGGCGTAGTGGCCATCGCACATCACCAGGCCGGCCGGCCCATCCCACGGCTCGCTGTGCAAGGCGTAGTACTCATAGAACGCAGCGAGGTCCTCGTCGATGCCCTCGCGCGCGGCGAACGCCGGCGGGACCAGCACGCGCATGGCGGCAAGCAGATCCAGACCACCAGCCAGCAGCACTTCGAGCGCGTTGTCGAGACTCTCCGAATCGGAACCGGTCTGGCGTACCAGCGGACCGATATCCGACAGGTCCAGCAGCGGCGAATGCAGGATCGTTGTGCGCGCCTGCATCCAGCGCCGATTCGCGCGAATGGTGTTGATCTCGCCGTTGTGGGCGAGCAGGCGGAATGGCTGGGCCAAGCGCCACTGCGGCGTCGTATTGGTCGAGAAGCGCTGATGGAATACCACGGCATCAGATGCCAGCGCCGGATGCGCGAGATCCGCAAACACCTCGCGCAGACGACCCGGCGCAGCCATCGCCTTGTAACCCACGACCTGGGCCGACAAGGTCACCACGTAAAAATGATCATCATCGACCAGCGAGCTTTCCGCGCGACGGCGCGCGCGGAACAAGGCACGCTCGAACACGGCGTCGTCCATGCCTGCGGCGGGTTCGACGAACACCTGGCGCACACGCGGCTTGGCCGCGGCGGCCAGCGGGCCGCAGGCCTCGGCGTTCACCGAAACGTCGCGCCAACCCGCGACACGAAGGCCTTCCTCGCGCAGACGCTCCTCCAGCGTCGCGGCAGCGGCCTCGCCATCCGTCGGATCGAGAAACACCATGCCTGCCGCAAAACGTTCGCCGAGCGCGATGCCCGCCTCGGCCGCCAACGCCTTCAACCAGTCCAGCGGACGATGGAAGAGCACGCCGCAGCCGTCGCCACTGACGCCGTCGGCGTTGACGCCGCCGCGGTGGGAAAGTTTGGCCAACGCCGTAAAGGCGGTGTCCACCACCCAGGCACTAGAGCGCCCGTCGATCTGTGCGACCAGACCAAAACCACAGCTGTCGTGCTCAAACGCAGCGTCGTAAAGCGTCGCTGGAACTGCCTGCACCATCTTGCCTCCCCGGCCGATGGAAGGAGACACGTAGTCTCAACGGTGCCGAGGGCGCCGCTGCCACGTGTACGAGTGTGGCCTCGACTAAAGCACAATTGTTGCGTCGCGTCAAAGCAATCTATACGTCCAAATGAAAGTTTCATTCGCAAGTGATTTTTGTCGCCGCAGAAGGTTCGAACGAAGGAGGTATGAATACGTCTTTGCTCGTCATCCTGTAGGAGCGCACCTATGCGCGACCATCCGACAGGACTGCCGGTTTGCGCAGCGCCAGCTGCCCGCGGGGCGAGGGCCAGGGATGGCCCGAGTGACAAAGCGGCAGGATTGCCGCTTTGCACAGCGCCAGCTGCCCGCAGGGCGAGGGCCAAGGATGGCCCGAGTGAAAAACCTACATAGCCGTAAACCCGTGATCGAGCACAGGGTGCGCTCCTACAGGGGACGATGCCCCACCCTCCAGGCTCGCGTGTCGTCATCTAGCTCGGTGATAATCCACCGATGTCAAAGCCACTCCGCCATGTCCGTTCCTACGCCCGCGCCCTGACCGGCGCTCTGGTGCTCTCCTTGATGGCCATGTCGGCCTGGGCCGCCCAGGACGTCAAGACCAAGGCCGAGCAGGCCGAGGCCGAGAAGCGGCTGTCGGACGTGCGCAGCAAGATGGAGGCACTGTCGAAGGAGCAGGCCGAGACGGCCGCCCGCCGCGACAGCGCCAACGTCGAACTGGCCAAGCAGGCCAATGCGGTGGCCAGCGCGGCCAAAGCCGTGCGCGAGACCGACGCCCAGCTGGCGACCAAACAACACGACCTGGAGCAGTTGCAGCAGCAGCGGGCGGAACTGAACAAGGGCCTCGAAGGCCAGCGCGCCGCCATCGCCGACCTGCTCCGCGCCACTTACGCCCTGGGCCGTGGCTCGGACCTGCGCTTGTTGATGGGTGATGATGATGTCGCACGCATCGCCCAGGCCTTGGCGTACTCCAAATACTTCCAGGAAGACCGCGTCCAGCGCGTACAGAAGCTGATGGGCGACCTGGCCAGGCTGCAGGACCTGGAAACCGAGATCGTGGCCCAGCAGCAGGCGCTTCAAGCCAGTCGCGCCGAACGCGAGGCACAGGCCAAGACGCTGGAGCAGCAGCGCGCCAGCCAGGCCAAGCTGGTGGCCGACACCAATGCCCAATACAAGGATCAGGCCCAGCGCCTGGCGGCCCTGAAGCAGAACGAGGCCTCGCTCAACCAGCTGCTGGAAAAGTTGCAGAAGGCCATCGACGAAGCCGCCAAGGAAGCCGAACGCGCCGCCCGTGCCAATGCCACGACAGCGCTGCCGCCGCCCGGCAAGGGACTTGCCAACATCCGTGGCAACCTGCCCTGGCCCGCCAATGGCGTGGTGAACACCTATGGCAACGGTGTGCTGATCAAGGCCATCGGGGGCAGCGAAGTGCACGCGGTGGCCAGCGGTCGGGTGGTCTACGCCGCGTTCCTGCGCGGTTACGGGATGCTGCTCATCGTCAGCCATGGCAGCGGCTGGATGAGCATGTACGGCAATAACGAGACCCTGCTGCGCGGCGTGGGCGACCAAGTGGAGCCCGGTCAGGTGATCGGCACCGCCAGCGCCCCTACCGGCGTCAACACCGGCGTGTATTTCGAGCTGCGCCAGAACAACAAACCGGTGGACCCGCGCAGCTGGCTCGGCCGCCAGCGTTGACGCCAGCTACGCAGGGTCGCAGGCTAACCTGCATGTCGTGACATTGAATTTCAGCGCGGTCTGGCGGTCTAAGCGCGTTGCGCTGTTGGATCATCAGCCCCGCCCCCTTGGTTTTCCCGGAGTCCCCCACCCATGCGGTTTTCCACCTTGAGCCTCGCCGTCCTGCTGCTGGCGACGCCGCTGGCGCAGGCCCAGACCGCGCCCGCACAGGCCAAGGGCGCCAAGCCATCGGCTGCCCCGGCGATCACGGCGTCCGTGCCTGATCGCGTGGATCTGGACGATATCCGCAACTTCAGTCGCGTTTACGAAATCGTGCGCCAGGCCTATGTGGAGCCGGTGGACAACAAGACCCTGATGAAGGCCGCCATCAGCGGCATGCTCACCGGTCTGGACCCGCACAGCGAGTACCTGGACAAGGAGGGCCTGAACGAGCTCAACGAGGACACCACCGGCCAGTACGGCGGCCTCGGCATCGAGGTGCTGCAGGTGGACGGCACGCTGCGCATCATCGCCCCCATCGACGACACCCCGGCTGCCCGCGCCGGCATCAAGCCTGGCGACACCATCATCAAGATCGATGGCAAGCCGGTGGATGCCGAGAATATCGACGAGATGTTCAAGCAGCTGCGCGGCGACGCGGGCAGCAAGGTCACCCTGACCATCCTGCACGAGAAGAGCGACAAGCCGATCGACATGCCGCTGGTGCGCGAACGCATCTCGATCACCAGCGTGAAAGTGCGCGAACTGGAGCACGGCTACGCCTATGTGCGCATCAGCCAGTTCCAGGACGACACCACCCCCGACCTCGAAAAGAAGCTGGGCGAGTTCATCAAGAAGCATGGCCAGCCCAAGGGCGTCATCCTCGATCTGCGTTCGAACCCGGGCGGCCTGCTCACGGCGGCGGTCGGCGTCAGCGACGATTTCCTCAATAGCGGCACCATCGTAACCACACGCGGCCGCCTGCAGGATGCCAACCTCAGCTTCGAGGCACACCCGGGCGACATCCTCAATGGCGCACCGATGGTGGTGCTGGTCGACAACGGCACGGCCTCGGCAGCCGAGATCGTCTCCGGCGCACTCAAGGACAACCGCCGCGCCCTGATCGTGGGCCGGCGCACGTTCGGCAAGGGCGTCGTGCAGACCGTGCTGCCGCTGGACAGCGAGCATGCGGTAAAGATCACCACGGCGCGTTACTACACGCCCAGCGGCACCTCGATCCAGGCCGAAGGCATCAAGCCCGATATCGCCCTGGCGGATCTGGCGGTGAACAAGGCCGACAGCGCGCCGGTGCTGGTCAGCTCCGAGGCCGACCTGCCCAACCACCTCGCCAACGAAGACACCAAGCTGGGCCGGGATATCGACAACGACGGCAGCGCCGAGAACGCCAAGCTCGCCACGCAGGACTACGCCTTGTCGCAGGCGCTCAACGTCTTGAAGGGCCTGGCACTGAACCGCGTGGCGCCAGCAGCGACCAGCAAGCACTGAGCCGCCACCTTTCCCGCGTTGTGTAGGAGCGCACCCTGTGCGCGATCACGGCGATCCACTTCGTAGGGTTTTCGCGCACAGGGTGCGCTCCTACAACAGGTCGCCGATCTCGGGTGCCAGGCCGGCCAGGTGGCCGGCCAGCGGATGGTGCTCGTCCAGCAGTTCGAAGCCGTCGTACTCGAAAGCGGGCGCCACCAGGCACGTCATCAAGGCATGGCTGCCCAAGGGCCGAGCGGCCTGCCATGCGCCCGCCGGCACCACCGCCATCGGCCGCACCCCGGGCGCCAGTGGCCCGAGACAGCAGCGCTCCAGGCTCTTGTTGTCCGGGTCGTAGATCAACAACTCCAGCGGCTCGCCTTCGACGAAGTGCCAGGCTTCCTCGGCATCCACCCGATGCCAGCTGCTGTATTCACCCGCCTCGAGCAGGTAATGGATTGCGCTCAGGGCGGAACGGCCGTCCGGATTATCCGAAGCCGACGGCTGCGGGTGGACGCGGCGGTAATGGCCACCTTCCACATGCGGCTGCAGCTGCAAGGCGGCCTTCAGCTCTTCGATGCGCGCCGCGGTGTCGCTCATGCCGCCTCCGTCTGACCCGGCTTCAGCAGCCAGCGCACCGCCAGCACGCCCAGTTCGTAGAGCAGACACATCGGAATGGCCAGCATGATCATCGAGGTGATATCCGGCGGCGTGATGAAGGCGGAAATCGCAAACGCGCCGACGATGGCATAACGGCGCCCGCTGCGCAGCTGTTCGAGGTTGACCACGCCGATCGCCGCCAGCACCACCACGATCACCGGCACCTGGAAGCACAGGCCGAAGGCAAAGAACATCAGCATGACGAAGTCGAGGTAATGCGAGATGTCCGTCATCATCTCCACGCCCTCCGGCGTCACCGCCGTGAGGAAGCGGAAGGCCGCCGGCAGCACCAGGAAGTAAGCGAACGCGCAACCCAGGTAGAACAACAGCAGCGCTGCCGCCAGCAACGGTCGCGCCAGGCGCTTCTCGTTGCGATACAGGCCGGGGCTGACGAAGGCCCACAGCTGGTAGAGGATCATCGGCATGCCGATGAACAGTGCGGTGTAGAACGCCAGCTTCAGCGGCGTCACGAAGCCGCCGGCCACTTCCGTGGCGATCAGATGCGCACCCTGGGGCAGCCGCTTGACCAAGGGCTGCGCCAGCTCGGAGTACAGCCGATTGGCGAACGGAATCAGCGCCACCAGCACCACCACGACCGTGATCAGCGCACGCATCAGGCGCGTGCGCAGCTCGATCAGATGGGAGAACAGGCCTTGTTCCAAACCATCGGGTTCCGGACTTTCGTGCTCAGACGCCGCCATGCGGAGCTTCCTTGGGTGGCGCAGCGTCGAGCGCCGGCACGGCGCTCTCGGGCGGCGCCTCGCTGGTGGCCGGTGCCGGTGAAACCACCGCGTTGCCGATCGGCTGCATCTTGCGCAGGGTCGCGTCCAGTTCGGCCTGCGCCGCCGTGGCCCGGTCCGCGGCCTCGCGCGCCTGGCGGCGGATTTCCTCGACCTGCAATTCGCGCTCGACCTCGGCGCGCACGCTATCCCAGCCGGTGCGCACGCGGCGCAGCAAGGCGCCAGCGGTGCGGGCGGCTCCGGGAAGTTTCTCCGGGCCGAGCACGATCAGCGCAATGACCGCGAGCAAGATCAGCTTGCCGAAGCTGATTTCAATCATGACCCGTCCGAGTTACTTCGGTTCGGTCTTGTCGTGCTGGTTCTGGGTCTGCGTGGGGCTGACCGGCGGGTCGGCACGCAGGCGCTCGTCCTGCTCTGCCTGAGCCGACTTGGCCTCGTCGCCGTCCAGGCCCTTCTTGAAGTCGCGTACGGCGCCGCCAAGGTCGCCACCGATATTGCGCAGTTTCTTGGTGCCGAAGATCAGCACGACAACGACGAGAAGAATGAGTAGGTGGGTAATGCTCATGAATCTGGCCTCAAGGACGACAAAGCGGCGGAACCAGCCGTCACGCTGCCGCGCCGCCGCTCCATATCAGCGCTGAGTGTACTCCTCCAGACGGTCCCTGAAATCGACCACCGGCCCTGCCACGTTGCCGACGCCGCCCTCGAAGATGCGTCGCGGGGTGACGCCGGAGCCATAGATAGCCTCGTTCGCGTCGTAATCGATGCGCAAGGCCGAACCGTCCAGCGCGACGCCGGCGAACAGGCCGCGGGAGCGCGAGTAGGAGTAGATCTCGGCCTTGAACTGGCCGTCGGTCGATGCCGTGGCCGTACGGCCGACCGGACCCGCCGCGGCGGCCGCGTCGGCACCCAGGGTGAATTTGCCGTTGACGATGCTGTCCACGCCACGCTGGGTGCGGAACACCAGGATCACGTCGGTGGAAGACACGCCAGCCTGGAGGCCGAAGCTACCGCCGGTCATGGTGATAAAGCTGGGATTGGACCAGGTGCCGTCGGGGCTCTTCACCGAGATCAGGCCCTCGCCGCGGCGGCCGCCGAAGACGAAACCCACCTTGAGCAGGTCGGGAATGACCGCAATGGCCTTGGCGTCCTTGAGCAGGTCCTGCGGGATCGACTTGTCCGGTGCTTCCATGATCTCCTTCAGCACGCGCACCGAATTCTGGGCGCGCACCAGCGGCGGATCCTCCGCGTGTACGGCCATGGCCGGCAGCAGCAGGATCAGACTGGCAAGCAAAAGACGACGCAGTGGTGTTTTGATCATGGATGACTCCCAAGCTGATTTCAGGCACGGCCCGCGGCAACGCTTCATGCGGAACCGCAAACGGCTTGTGGCAGACTCTGCGGCGATTCTCACCGCCAGCGCCACGATGCCACATAGCCTCGACTATACCGGCCCCGCCGGCGATTCCGATGACCCGCCCGTTCAGGCGGGAGTGCTCTTGGTGAACCTGGGCACACCAGCCGCGCCCACCGCGAAAGCGCTGCGACCCTATCTGGCTCAATTCCTCGGCGACCCCCGCGTGATCGACTACCCGCGCTGGCTCTGGTGGCTGATCCTGCACGGCGTGATCCTGCGCGTGCGGCCGGCCCGCTCGGCCCATGCTTACCAACGCATCTGGACCGCGCAAGGCTCGCCGCTGCGCGTCGGCAGCGAGTCGCTGACCGCGCGTCTGGGCGAAGAACTGCAGCGACTGCGTCCGACAGGCCCGATTCGCGTGGCCTTGGCGATGCGCTATGGCGAGCCGTCGGTGCAACACCAGATCGAACAATGGCAGCGCGAGGGCGTGCGTCGCCTGCTGGTGCTGCCGCTCTATCCGCAGTACTCGGCGACCTCCACCGGTTCGGTCATCGACGCGGTGGCCGATGCGTTCAAGTCCCTGCGCTGGCCGCCGGAGCTGCGCATCGTCAACGACTATCACGATGACGCGGCGCACATCGAGGCGCTCGCCCGCAGCATCGAACAGTGGTGGGCGTTGAACGGGCGCGGTGACCAACTGCTGCTGTCCTTCCATGGCATTCCGGAACGTTATGGTCGCCTGGGCGACCCCTACCAGGCGCAGTGCCAAGCCACCGCGCGCGCCTTGCGCGAGCGCTTGCAACTGGACGAGTCGCAGCTGCTCGTGAGCTTCCAGTCGCGCGTGGGCCGGGAGCGCTGGCTGCAGCCGTACACCGATGCCACCGTGCGCGAACTGGCCGCCGCCGGCATCAAGACGCTCGACGTCGTCTGCCCCGGCTTTGCGGTGGATTGCCTGGAAACCCTGGAAGAAATCGCCATGCAGAATCACGAGTTCTTCCGCGCCGCGGGCGGCAGCGAGCTGCGCTATATCCCGGCGCTCAACGACACGCCCGGACAGGTCAGCAGCCTGGCCGCACTGGTGCTGCGCCATACCCAGGGCTGGGAGGAGTTCGCCGCCGACTACCGTCCTGGCCATACCGCACGACCACAGCCCGCCCCTATTCGGTGATCCCATGAGTGCACCGGCCGAACGCGCTATCACCCTGCCGCATCTTCGCTTGAGCGCCCAGGTCTGGGGCGAGGCCGATGCACCACCGCTACTCGCCCTGCATGGCTGGCTGGACAATGCCGGCAGCTTTGCCCGTCTGGCGCCCTTGCTGACTGACCGCTGGCAAGTCATCGCGCTCGACCTGCCTGGCCATGGCCATTCGGACCACTTGCCCGCGGGTGCGCATTACCACTTCATCGACTACGTCGGCGTCGTACTCGCGGTAGCTGAAGCGCTTGGACTGGCGCGCTACCAGCTACTTGGCCATTCGCTTGGCGCTGGCATTGCATCGATGGTGGCGGCAGCCATGCCCGATGGCGTCGAGCGCCTGCTGTTGATCGAAGGCCTGGGACCCATGGGCGACGACGGCCGGCAGACCCTTCATCGTTTTCGCAGCGCCTTTGCGGTCGCTCCCGCCTCAGGCCGTACGTTGCGCGCCTTCCCCTCCATCGACGCCGCCGTCAGCGCGCGCGCCATCGCCAGCGGCCTGCCTGCCGAGCAGGCGCGCCCGATCGTGGAGCGCGGTTTGCGCAAGGCCGGCGACGGCTGGCAATGGCGCAGCGATCCCCGGCTCAACCGGGCATCACCGCTGCGGCTGGCGGAGGCACAGATCCATTCCCTGCTAAGCGGGATCGAGGCGCCCGCGGCCTTGCTGTTGGCCAAGCCGGAGGCGCCGTATCTACCGGAGGCGCAATTGCAGGCGCGTGCTGCCTGCGTGGACGATATCGTGGTGAGCCACATGGACGGCGGCCACCATCTGCATCTCGAACATCCCGAAGCCGTAGCGTCCTGGATCGCCGATTCGCAAGGCTAGATGTAGGGCGCACCCCGTGCGCGATCACGGCGTCATCGCTCCGTTGGCTTATCGCGCACAGGGTGCGCTACATAATGCCTATGGGGACTGTCAGGGTTTGGACAGGCCCAGCACGTCCAGGCCTTGCTCGAAGGTGATGTCCACCGGGATCTTCGCCTGGTCCAGGCGCTTCAAATCACCGGCCAGCTGCGCGTCGACGGTGCCCATGGTCGCGGTGAGCTGCTTGGCCGCCGCGTAATCGCCATCGCCCTGGATGGTCAGTAGCTTGGCCGACAAGGCATTCATGGCTGCGGTCATCTTGTCGAAGTCGACGCGGTAGCGGCCGGTGGCGTCGTCGCGCGAGAACGCGCCCTGCTGCTTGAAGAAATTGAAGCGCACCATGTTCGCCTTGGCATGCGCATCACTGGCGCCGAAGCGCACCGAACGCAGGATGCCGGCGAGGAAGGTGACGTAGTTGTCCATCAACTTGGACTGGTCCAGTTCGCCCTTTTCAGCCAGCTTGGTCACCATGTACAGGCCAAGGATATCGGCCTTGCCCTCCTCGAAGCTCGAGGCCTGGTCCTTTAGCGCGCCGCGCACGAGTCCCTTGCCGGTGAGCGTCTCCTTGATACCAAGACCGTGCGCCACTTCGTGGAACATGGTGTTTTCGAAGAACGCATCGAAGGTCAGGTGCGACTGCTGGTCGTCCGCAATCAGCTCCTTGGCGATCGGCAGCATGATCTTGTCGAACTTCGCCTGCATCACGTTTTCCAGCTGCAGGCGGCGCGTGCCTTTCTTCAGCTGTACCTCTTCGTCGTTGGGCAGGTTGATGGCAATGGTCTTGGCACCGACATTGGCATCGCCCGCGTAGTAGACGGCGAAGTAGGCATTGAGATCGGCATCGGAGCCGGGCTTCTCCGCCTTGTATTTGTCGTCGACCGGCAGCTCGCGCTGCAGTTCGGGGAGATACTTGGCGAAGCGCGCCAACCTGGCGCTCCAGGCCTGGTCCTTGACCAGCACATAGCTCTCGTAGCTGGCCTTGTAGCCGTAGAGCTGGTCTTCATAGGTTTCGATCGGACCGATCACGATATCGACGGGATTGTTCTTCATCGACATCCAGGCGAAGTCGCTGGGGCGGTAGTCGTCGCTGAGCAAGGCGTCCGCACGCTGTTTGAGATAGCCGGCGAATTCCTTGTCGTCGGAAAGCGCCGCGGCCTGGCGCAACAGGCCGGCGGCACGCTCAAGATCCGCCTTGTAGGCTTCGTGA
>DASXND010000207.1:0-5684 GCA_036495265.1 Dyella sp. | reverse complement strand
ACCCGCCATTCGCCATCCGCATCGCGCAGGCTATCGACACCCACGACCACGCATTGGACCCCGAAGGCAGCGGCAAGCTCATCGATCAGCTCCGGCCGCTCAAGCGCTGGCGAATTCACCGAGATCTTGTCGGCCCCTGCGTGCAGCACAGCACGCGCTTCTTCTGTGCTGCGGATACCGCCCGCCACGCAGAAGGGTATGTCGATTTCCCGCGCCACCCGCTCGACCCATCCGCGATCGACGCTGCGCCCCTCGGGACTGGCCGTGATGTCGTAGAACACCAGCTCGTCGGCGCCTTCGTCGCGATAACGCAGGGCCAGATCGACGATCTCGCCCATCACCACGTGATCGCGAAAACGAACGCCCTTGACGACCTTGCCGTCGCGAACGTCGAGGCAGGGAATGATGCGGCGGCTCAGCATGTCAGTGCCTCGGCGACGGAGAACTGCCCCTCCAACAAGGCCCGACCGAGGATCACGCCGCGCGCCCCCGCCTCGCGTGCTGCCCGAATATCGTCGAGCGAACGTACGCCGCCCGATGCCTGCACGGCGAGCGAGGGCACGGCGGTGGCAAGGTAGCGATACAGGTCGAGATTGAAGCCGGCCAGCATGCCGTCACGCTTGATATCGGTGCACAACAGATGTTTCGCTCCACGCTCGGCATACCAGGGCGCGAGATCGTCCAGCGTGCTGGACTCCGCTTCCGTCCAGCCCGCGCTTGGCAGCGTCCATGCGCCCTCCTTCTGCAGCGTATCGAGCGCCAGCGTGAAGCGCTCGACGCCGTAGGAGGCGAGCCAACCGGCAACCATCTCCGGCTCGCGTATGGCTAGGCTGCCCAGCACCACACGCGATACCCCAGCATCGAACAGACGCCGCACATCCGGCTCGGCCCGAACGCCACCGCCGGCCTGCACGCGCATGCCGTCGCTGGCAATCGCCTCGATCACCGACAGGTTGTCCAGGCTGCCGCCGCGCGCGCCGTCCAGGTCCACCAGATGCAACCACGCTGCACCGGCGTCGGCGTAGCTTCGCGCCAATGCGCGCGGATCAAATGCGTAGGTGGTCTGCTGGGCGTAATCGCCCTGCTTGAGCCGCACCACACGGCCGTTGCGCAGGTCGATCGCCGGAAGGACAGTAAAAGTCATAGCTCGAGAAAGTTCTTAAGCAAGCGTGCGCCGACCTTGGCCGAGCGCTCCGGGTGGAATTGCATGCCATGGAAATTGTCGCGCGCGATCGCTGCAGCGAATTCGCCGCCGTAGTCGGTCGTCGCCAGCGCGTAGTCGCCGTTGGGCACGGCATAGCTGTGCACGAAATAGGCCCATTCCTGCTCAGTGAGACCCGCCAGCAGCGCATGCTCGCGTTGGCGCTGCAAGCGGTTCCAGCCCATGTGTGGGACACGCAATCCGGGTTGTTCGACAAAGCGACGTACCATAGCCGGCACGACGCCCAGACAGTCGACATCACCCTCCTCCGAGCGTTCGCACAGCAATTGCATGCCCAGGCATACGCCCAGCACCGGCTGGGTCAGCGAGCGCATCAAGTCGACCAGGCCAAGCTCGCGCAGGCGGGCCATGCCCGGCCCCGCCGCCCCCACACCAGGAAGAATCACCTTGTCGGCGGCGCGAATCGCGGCGGCGTCCGAGGTCAGTGCCGCATCGACGCCCAGTCGCTGCAGTGCATAGCGTACCGAACCGATATTGGTGCCACCGGCATCGACCAGGACCACGCTCACTACAGCGCTCCCTTGGTGCTCGGCAACTCGTTGCCCTCGCGCCGGATGGCCTGGCGCAAGGTGCGCGCCACTACCTTGAAACAGGCCTCGACCATGTGGTGTGCATTGTCGCCCCGCACTTTCAGGTGCAGGTTGGCGCCGAGCGTCTCGCTCAGCGAGCGAAAGAAGTGCGGGACCAGTTCGGTCGGCACGTCACCCACACGCTCACGCGGGAATTGCCCGTCAAACACGAAGTATGGACGCCCGGAAAGATCCAGCGCGGCGCTGGCCTGCGCTTCGTCCATCGGCAAGGTGAAATCATGCTGTCCTTGCGGGTTGGTTTCTTGGCGAGGCAGGTCGTTCGGCTCGTAGCCGTAACGTCCGATGCCGCGCTTGTCGCCCAGCGCCTGCTTCAACGCCTGGCCAAGTGCCAGGCCGCAATCCTCGATGGTGTGGTGCTCATCGATCTGCGTGTCGCCGTCGCAGCGTAGCGCCAGCGCGAAACCGCCGTGCTTGCCGATCTGCTCCAGCATGTGATCGAAGAAACCGAGACCGGTATGGATCTGCGGCTCCGCCGGCTTGTCCAGGTTGACGCTTACCGTAATGCGCGTTTCGCGTGTATTGCGCTCCACTGTCGCCATGCGTGGTGCGTCGAGCAACTGGTGCACGATCTCGTCCCAGCTCAAGCCGTGCGCGCCCACCTTGAAGCCACGCACACCCATATTGTCGGCAAACTGCAGGTCCGTATCGCGATCGCCCACCATGGCGGATGCCGCTCGACTCCAGCCGTCATCGGCCAGATAGTGACGAAGCATGCCGATCCCGGGCTTCCGTGTGTCTTTGCGCTCGTGCAGGAAGCTGCGGTCGATCAGCACTTCGCGCACGCGGATGCCCTGGGATTCGAGTATGCGCATAAGCAACTCGTGCGGCCCGATAAAATCGGTCTCAGGAAAACTTCCCGTGCCCAGGCCGTCCTGGTTGGTCACCATCACCAGTTCGTAACCTGCCCCCACGCAGCGCTGCAAGGCCGCGATGACCCCGGGCAGCAGGGCGAACTTTTCGTAGCTGTCGATCTGGAAGTCTTCAGGCTCCTCGATCAGACAACCGTCGCGATCAATAAAGAGGATCTTGCGGCTCATGCAAAAACGTCCTGCAATGCGGTGAGAACCCTATCGTTCTCTTCCGGCGTTCCGATGGTGATGCGCAGCGCATCGCCTAACTGGGGATATCGGCGCACGTCGCGCACGACAATGCCGGCGCCCAGCAAGCGTTGGTACGCGGCAGCGGCGTCATCGAAGCGTACGGCGAGAAAGTTGGCCTGGGACGGCAATACCTGGCGTACGCCGGGCAGAACCGCCAGCGCGGCCCGCATGCGTTGTCGCTCTTGCCTCACGATCTCGACATGCCCGCGCGCAATCGTCTGGCCACGCTCGGAGAGCGCTTCCAGCGCCAGATCCACACACGGCCGCGGTAGTGGATAAGGCGGCATGATACGCCGGAGCAACGCGATGACCTCTTCGTTCGCCAGCAAGCTGCCGATGCGCGCGCCGGCCAGCGCCCAGGCTTTGGACAATGTGCGCAGCACGGCGAGGTTGTCGTAGCGATTGATCAGGCCTGCCACGCTCGCGGCATCCGAGAACTCAATATAGGCCTCGTCAACCACCAGCAGGGCGCGGCCGCTCAACGCCTGCGCAAGGCGCACCATCTCAGCCTGTGCCACCTGTTGTCCGGTGGGATTGTTGGGCGTGCAGACGAACACCAGCTTGACGGCCGGCCTCAGCGCAGCCAGCAGCGCGTCCACATCGAGCGTGAACGATGGGCTCAATGGCACTTCCACCACGGCCGCGCCCTGAATGCGCGCGGACACCGCATACATCCCGAACGTGGGTGGCTGGATGGCGATGGCATCCTGGCCCGCGCGGCAGAAGGCACGCACCAGTAAGTCGATGGCCTCATCGCTGCCGCGCCCCACCAGGACCTGGTTCGAACGCACGCCATAGAGCGTCGCCAACGCATCGAGCAAGGCCTGGGGCTGGGGATCCGGATAGCGATTGCAGCCCAGGCCATCGTCGCCCGGTGGCGCCCATGCCGACTCGTTGGCGTTGAGCATGATCGCGCCGCCGCTGGCTTCCATGCGCGCAGAAGAGTACGGCTGCATGGCGCGAATCTCGGCACGCGCCAGGTCGAGCACGCTCATGCTGCGTCCTCCAGCGCCGCCAGGCGCAAGGTCACCGCCCGGCGGTGTGCCTCCAGCTGTTCGGCAGCGGCCAGGGTGGCAGTACAGGGCCCGATCGTACGCAGCCCCTCCGGCGATACTTCCTGCACGGTGATCTGTTTCTGGTAACTGGCCACGGAAACGCCGCTATAGCTGCGCGCATAGCCATAGGTCGGCAGTACGTGATTGCTGCCGCTGCAGTAGTCGCCAACCGATTCGGGGGTCCATGCGCCGAGAAAAACCGAGCCCGCACTTTCGATGCCATCGAGCAGTTCGCGCGGGTTGTTCACCTGCAGAATCAGATGTTCGGGCGCATAGCGATTGCTTACGTCGATCGCCTGGGCCAGCGAATCCACCGCGATCAGCCGGCTCTGCGCAAGCGCTTGTTCGGCAATCTCCGCGCGCGGCAACGCCGCACATTGACGCGCTACCTCCGCGGCCACCGCATCGAGCATCGCCGTCGCCGGACTCAGCAGGATCACCTGTGAGTCGGGGCCATGTTCGGCTTGCGACAGCAGGTCGGCTGCCACAAAAACCGGATTGGCGTCGGCATCCGCAATCACCAGGACCTCGGAAGGACCCGCCGGCATATCGATAGCGGCGCCGTCCGGGTCGGCGGAGACCTGCAACTTCGCTTCGGTGACCCAGGCATTGCCCGGCCCGAACAGCTTGTCGCATTTGGGCACCGACGCCGTGCCATAGGCCATGGCAGCGATGGCCTGCGCCCCACCCAGCTTGAACACCTTGTGGACGCCGTTGCTTCGCGCCGCGTAAAGCACGGCCTCGTCGCAACAACCATCAGCGCGAGCCGGCGAACACAGTACGACCTCGCGGCAGCCGGCAATGCGCGCCGGGACGCCCAGCATCAGCGCGGTCGAAGGCAATGGCGCGCTACCTGCGGGCACATACAGTCCCACCCGGCCGACCGGGCGCAGCACGCGCTCCACGCGCACGCCGTTCGCCGTATCCAGCGCGACGGGGGTGGGTGCCGTTGCGCGGTGGAATGCTTCGATACGTGCTGCGGCCTCGTCGATGGCGGCCTTCAGTTCGGGGGCCAGCTTCGCTTCGGCTGCGCGAAATTCCTCTTCCGTAACTTCGATGGCGACGAGCTGGCAGCGGTCAAAACGAGCGCTCAATTCGCGCAGCGCGTTATCACCGTCGGCGCGCACACGCGCAACGATTTGTTCGACGCCGCTACGCAGGCTATCCGCGCGTGATTGCGGTGGCCGGGCCAACGCCGCGCGCTGACCGGCCCTATCCAGCGAATTCCAGTTCAGGCGGTTCATGCTTTGCTACCTCTCGCTTCCGCCCGCATCACGCAAGCATCTTTTCGACCGGCAGCACGAACATTTCGCGCGCGCCCGCCTTCTTGATTTCTTCCAGCTGGCGCCAGCTCACCTCGCCGGCACACAGCGCCTGCAGCATCAGCTGATCGGGCTGACCAGCTAGCGGCAACAGCGTCGGCTGCGGGCCACCGGGCAACAGGCGGATCACCGCATCGAGCGCACCGCGCGAGGTCTGCAGCAACAGCAGGCGCGATTCGCGCACTTGAATCACGCCGTCCAGCCGCTTGAGCAGCAGATCGATCATGTCGCCGCGCTCATCGACCGGCAGCACTTGCGGGCCCGCCAGCACGGCTTCGCTTTCCAGCAGCACCTCGGCCTCGCGCAATTGATTCGCTACCAGGGTGCCGCCGCTTTGCACCAGGTCGCAGATGGCATCGGCCGTGCCCAGGCGTGGCGCAATCTCCACGGAACCG